>CAMBYA010000191.1 GCA_945872035.1 Rhizobium sp. Q54 | reverse complement strand
TCAACCCCGTAAAATCGATCGTCCAGCATAGGCCGCCATGTCGCCAAGCTGCTCCTCGATGCGGATCAGCTGGTTGTATTTGGCCAGCCGGTCCGACCGCGCGAGCGAGCCGGTCTTGATCTGGCCGCAGTTGGTGGCGACCGCCAGGTCGGCGATGGTGGAGTCCTCGGTTTCGCCCGAACGGTGCGACATTACCGCCGTATAGGACGCCCGGTGCGCCATGTTCACCGCCTCCAGGGTCTCCGAAAGGGTGCCGATCTGGTTGACCTTCACCAGAATCGAGTTGGCCAGCCCCCCCTTGATCCCGGCGGACAGGCGCGACGGATTGGTGACGAAGAGGTCGTCGCCGACCAGCTGCACCTTGCCGCCGATGGCGTCGGTGAGCGCCTTCCAGCCCTCGAAATCGTCCTCGGACATGCCGTCCTCGATGGAGATGATCGGATAGCGGCCGATCAGGTCGGCCCAGTAGTCGGCCATCTGGCCGCCATCGAGCACCTTGCCTTCGCCCTCAAGATGATAGCGGCCGTCCTTGAAGAACTCGGTGGCGGCGGCGTCGAGCGCCAGCATGACTTCGTCGCCTGCCCTGTACCCGGCCTTCTCGATCGACTTCATGACGAAGTCGAGTGCCGCCGTCGTGCTCGCCAGGTTCGGCGCGAAACCGCCCTCGTCGCCTACATTGGTATTGTGGCCCGCCGCGGACAGTTCCTTCTTCAGGGTATGGAAGATTTCCGAGCCCATGCGCACCGCGTCGGCGATGCTCTCGGCGGCCACCGGCATGATCATGAACTCCTGGATGTCGATGGGATTGTCGGCATGGGCGCCGCCGTTGACGATGTTCATCATCGGCACCGGCAGGATGTGCGCCGAAGCCCCGCCCACGTAACGATAAAGCGGCAGGCCGGATTCGGCGGCGGCGGCCTTGGCGATGGCCAGGCTGGCGCCCAGGATGGCGTTGGCGCCGAGGCGCGACTTGTTGGGCGTGCCGTCCAGGTCGATCATGATCCGGTCGAGCGCCAGCTGGTCCTCGGCGTCGAGACCGGCGAGCGCCTCGAAAATCTCGGTGTTGACCGCATTGACCGCCTTGCTCACGCCCTTGCCCATGTAACGGGCGCCGCCGTCGCGGAGTTCAACCGCCTCGTGGGCGCCGGTCGAGGCGCCCGAAGGCACCGCCGCGCGGCCGGCCGCGCCCGATTCCAGCACCACGTCAACTTCCACGGTGGGATTGCCACGGCTGTCGAAGATCTGGCGGGCGGCGATATCGGCGATGGCGGTCATGGGCTTCCCCTTTCTTGCGTGGATAGTGTCCGGCCTCCGCCTAGACGAGGCGCGACTGCTCGACGGCGGCGCGGATGAACGAGACGAACAGCGGGTGCGGATCGAACGGCTTCGATTTCAGCTCCGGGTGGAACTGCACGCCGATGAACCAGGGATGGTCGGGGTTCTCGACGATCTCGGGCAACCGGCCGTCGGGCGACATGCCGGAGAACAGCAGGCCGGCCTGCTCGAGCCGGTCCTTGTAGTTGATGTTCACCTCGTAGCGATGTCGGTGACGCTCGGAGATGCTCGTCGAGCCATAGATGCCGCCGACCTGGGAATTGCCCTGCAGCACCGCGGGATAGGCGCCGAGCCGAAGCGTGCCGCCCATGTCGGACGTCTCGGAGCGTGTTTCAGTGGCGCCCTCGTGAGTCCATTCGGTCATCAGGCCGACGACCGGATCCGGGCACGGGCCGAACTCGGTGGAACTGGCGTTCGGAACACCCGCCAGGTTGCGCGCCGCTTCGATCACCGCCAGCTGCATGCCGAAGCAGATGCCGAAATACGGCACCAGCCGGGTCCGGGCGAAGGTGGCCGCGGCGATCTTGCCTTCGGCGCCGCGGTTGCCGAAGCCGCCCGGCACCAGGATCCCGTGGACGTTCTCCAGGTGCACCACCGCGTCTTCGGATTCGAATATCTCCGAATCGAACCACTCGATGTTGACCTGCACGTTGTTGGCGATGCCGCCATGCACGAGCGCTTCCTGCAGCGACTTGTAGGCGTCCTTCAGGCCGGTGTACTTGCCGACGACGGCGATGGTCACCTCGCCTTCCGGCTCCTTGACCCGCTTGACCACATTCTGCCAGGCCGACAGGTCCGGCGGCGGCGCGTCGTCGATACGGAACGCCTTCAGCACCTGGGTGTCGAGTCCCTGCTCGTGATAGCGCAGCGGCACCTCGTAGATGCTCGCCACGTCGAGGGCCGGGATCACCGCCTCCTCGCGCACGTTGCAGAACAGCGCGATCTTGCGGCGGTCCGAGGCGGGAATCTCATGCTCACTGCGGCACATCAGGATGTGCGGCTGGATGCCAATGCCCCGCAGCTCCTTGACCGAATGCTGGGTCGGCTTGGTCTTCAGCTCGCCGGCCGAGGCGATGTAGGGCACCAGCGTCAGGTGGATGAAGATGGCGTTGTCGCCGAGGTCATTGCCGAGCTGGCGGATGGCTTCGAGGAACGGAAGGCTTTCGATGTCGCCGATGGTGCCGCCGACTTCGCACAGGATGAAGTCGCAGTCGTCCTGCTCGGCCAGCGCGAACTCCTTGATCGCGTCGGTGACGTGCGGGATCACCTGCACGGTGCCGCCGAGATAGTCGCCGCGCCGCTCCTTGGTGATGATCTGCTGGTAGATGCGCCCTGACGTGACGTTGTCGCTCTTGCGCGAGGCGACGCCGGTAAAGCGCTCGTAATGGCCCAGGTCGAGGTCGGTCTCGGCGCCGTCGTCGGTGACATAGACCTCGCCATGCTGATATGGGCTCATGGTGCCCGGATCGACATTGAGGTAGGGGTCGAGCTTGCGCAGGCGGACCTTGTAGCCCCTGGCCTGCAGGAGCGAACCCAACGCGGCGGAAGCAAGTCCCTTACCCAACGAAGAGACCACTCCCCCGGTGATGAATATGAATCTCGTCATGGACCGGGGGCACGCATGCGGTTGTTGAAGGGACGGGTTTAGGGCTACTCCTGGTACGGCACGCTCGGCGCCGCGGGCTGGGCCGGAGCAGCAGGCGCCGCCGGGGCCGACCCCGCGGGCGCGGGAGCCGCCGGCACATTGGCCTTGTCCAGCACGGAGCCGGCATTGTTGCCACCGCGCGACGCCAGTACCGCCAGCGCCAGGCAAAGCACCATGAACACGGTGGCCAGGATCGCCGTCGCCCGGGTCAGAAGATTGGTCGTGCCGCGCACCGACATGAAGCTGCCCGACGACGCGCCGCCGGTGAGAGTGGCCGCGCCGCCTTCCGACTTCTGCAGCAGGATCACGGCTACCAACGCGAGCGCGACCGCCATCAGGATAATGAGTACGACTTCTTGCATAACGCTTTCACGGGTCAGGGTTGGGGGGCTTTTACACCAACTGATCCAGTGGTGCCATACCGTTATTTAACGGCCGCCGACGCGGCCTCGGAAGACGGCACCGGCCCCAGCCCGAGATGCTTTTGCAGGAATGCGTCCATCGCCTGGAAGAAGGCGATCCTGTGCCGTTCGAGGGTCAGTCCGTGGTTGCCGTCCTCGAGTTCGACCTCGACGACATCCTTACCCGCGCGCTTCAGCGCCGAGATCATGCGGCGGCTGTGATCGGCGTCCACCACCCTGTCCTTGGTGCCGTAGCCGACCAATACCGGAATGCCGGCCTTGTCGGCGTGGCGCGCCGGAGAATAGACCTCGGCGTCCTCCTGCCGCAGGTACTCGCGGGCGAGCAGGTAGCTGGAATAGTGGCGCAGATCGTTGATGCGCTCCTGGATGTCGCTGACGCCGTTGAGCGACACGGCGCAACGAGATAGAGCTCGGGCGTCGCCACCGCTGCCTGCAGCGCTACATAGCCGCCATAGGAGCCGCCGACGATGCAAACCCGGGCCGGATCGGCGATGCCCTGCGCAATGGCCCATTTGAGGCCGTCGGTGACGTCGTCCTGCATGGCCTTGCCCCACTGCCCGTCGCCGGCATCCTCGAACTCCCTGCCATAGCCTATCGACCCGCGGAAATTCATCTGCAGGACCGCCCAGCCCCGGCTGACGAAGTACTGCACCCAGAAGCTATAGCTCAGCGTGTCGCGTGAGGCGGGGCCGCCATGGGGATGGACGATCATCGGCAGGTTCTTCGCCTCGGCGCCCTTGGGCACGGTCAGGTAGCCGTCGATCCTCAGCCCATCCCGGGCCTCGTACGTGATCGCGCTGGTTTCCGACAGCGTGCGGCCGTGGAGCTGCGGATAGGCGCTGCCCAACGGTGCATAGATGCTCTTCTCCGTATCGAAATAGTAGTAGGACGGCGGCGAGGACGTGCTTTCCGTCCTGGCGATGGCCTTGGTGCGGCTCATATCCCGGCTGACGATTGCCGAGTTGAGTCCCGGATAAAGGCGCTGGAGCGCCGCCTGGTCCTGCTTCTCGAGATCGTCGAAATGGATCCTGACGGGACCGTCGGCCACATAGGCAACGCTGGCGAGACGGTCGGTCCCCGGCATGAAGGAGACACCGGCCACGTCATATTTGTCATGAGAGAAGACCGTATCGACAATCTTGGAGGTGGACGTATCGAACTTGTAGATCGCCATCCTCCCCTGTTCGTTGAGATCGCGGATCAGGATGACGCCCGGCTCATCGGTGAAGCCCATCACATCGAACGCGCCTCCCTCGACGTCGCGCGGATCGAAAGTGGCCTGGGTGGTGAAGTCGTCGTCCTCGGACTGACGGAACACGATCCGCGCTTCCTGACGGAGATATCCGCTGCCGCCGCGAAACAGGCCATAGCCCAGCCGGACCACGCCGTTGGCGTCCTCCTCCCACTCCAGCACTCCGGCGCGCTCGCGCAGGATGCGCGTGCCGACCGTTCCCCCCTCGATGTCGAAGCTGAATACGCCCGGAAGCCCGGGCGTGTCCTGGTCGAGGGCGACGTTGATCTTGTCGCCCTTCAGCGGCAGCCGGCTGACCACATCATCCTGGAACTGGGAGAAATGCTTTTCCGCCTCCTTGCCGACGATCGCTTCCCTGATGCGGATCAGCGGCTCGAGCGTGCCCTTTGCGATGTCGAACACCACCAGTCTCGTCTCCGTGGTCTCGACGCCGTAACGGCGATAGGGAAAGCCGAAGCTGATCAGCAGGTGACGGTTCGTCGCCCAGGCATACCAGCGCGGGTCGTAATCGCCGTAGCCGGTCAACTTGATGCCCTCGGTATCGCCATTGGTCGGCACACTGGCCAGGGCCGGACTGCCCTTGACCGAGATGATCGCCGCGTAATGCGACCCGTCGGGCGACAGCCGGATCGAATCTTCGCGTGGTCCGCCGATGATCG
>CAMBYA010000190.1 GCA_945872035.1 Rhizobium sp. Q54 | reverse complement strand
AAGCCCTTTTCGGCGGCTCTCCGGCGCAGGGTCTGGCGCACGTCGTCGTCGTCCATCTCCGTAACATTCCCGCATTCCCGGCAGATCAGGAACTGTCCGGTGTGGGATTGCTCCGGATGATTGCATCCCAGATATGCATTCATGCTCTCGATGCGGTGGACAAGGCCGTGCTCGATCAGGAAGTCGAGCGCGCGGTAGACCGTGGGCGGCGCAGGCTTGCGCGCCCCGTCGTCCAGCTTGCCGAGGATGTCATAGGCGCCGACCGGACGGTGCGACGACCAGACCAGCTCGAGCACACGCCGGCGCAGCGGCGTCAGCCGGGCGCCGCGCTCGACGCACAGCGTCTCGGCGGTTTCCAGCGCCTCGTCCACGCAGGCGGCATGGTCGTGGCCCGTGGGATGGATATGCAGGGCGGCGTCCGTCATCGGGCTCCTTAATCCCGTGTGGCCTGATATACTGTATCATACTACATAAGGCGCCGTTCAATCGAGAGAAGCCGCGGAAAGGCATGCAGATGACCGCCGTCCACGATGACGCGCTCGCGCTGGTGAAGTTCGACGACAAGGGACTCGTCCCGGCCATCGCGCAGCAGCACGATACCGGCGAGGTGCTGATGATGGCGTGGATGAACGAGCAGGCGCTGATCGCCACGCTCGATACCGGCCAGGTCCACTACTGGTCCCGCTCGCGCGGCAACCTCTGGCACAAGGGCGAAACCTCGGGCCAGACCCAGAAGCTGGTGGATTTCCGCATCGACTGCGACGGCGATACATTGCTGCTGCTGGTCGACCAGATCGGCGTCGCCTGCCACACCGGCCGGCGGACCTGCTTCTTCCGGGCCATGCGTGCCGATGGCGTCACCGAGACCGAGCCGGTGATCGTCTCGCCGGACACGCTCTACGGCGGATGACGACAAGCGGGCGAGCGGATACGCTCGCGCCATGTATCCGCTGACCCCGTTCGAGACCGAGGCCCTGCTGCTGTCGCTGAAGGTGGCGGTGGCCGCCGTTGCGTGCAGCCTGCCAATCGCCATCGCCGTCGCCTGGCTGCTGGCGCGCAAGGAGTTCCCCGGCAAGTCGGTGGTCAACGCGCTGGTGCACTTGCCGCTGGTGGTGCCACCGGTGGTGATTGGCTACCTGCTGCTGGTGACGCTGGGTCGCAAGGGCATCGTCGGCGCGTGGCTGGACGAGACGTTCGGCATCGTCATCGCCTTCACCTGGATAGCCGCCGCCGTCGCGTCGGGCGTGATGGCGTTCCCGCTGATGGTCCGCGCCATCCGGCTGTCCATCGAGGCGGTCGATACACGGCTGGAATTCGTGGCGCGCACCCTGGGCGCCTCGCATGTGCGGGTGCTGCTGACCGTGACCCTGCCGCTGACGCTTCCGGGCATCGTCGCCGGCATCGCCCTCGCCTTCGCCCGCTGCCTGGGCGAGTTCGGCGCCACCATCACCTTCGCCTCCAACATCCCCGGTGTCAGCCGGACGCTGCCGCTGGCGCTCTATACCGCGCTCAACATGCCAGGCGGCGAAGCCAATGCCTTGCGGCTGGTGGTGCTGTCGCTGGTTCTGGCGTTCCTGGCGCTCGGCATCTCGGAACTCATGGCGCGCCGGGTGACGCGGATGGTCACGGGCATCGGATGAGCGCCATTGAAATCGACATCGGCCTGCGCCGGGGCAGTTTCTCGCTGTCGGCTGCGTTTTCGGCAGACACCGGCATCACCGTGCTCACGGGTCCATCCGGCTCGGGAAAATCCACGGTGGCGAGCGCCGTCGCCGGCCTCGCACGGCCCGAGCGCGGCCGGATCGCGGTGGGTGGCCGCACCCTGTTCGACGCCGCCAACAGGATCGACGTCCCGGTCGCCACCCGGCGGATCGGCTATGTGCTGCAGGATGCGATGCTGTTTCCGCATCTTTCCGTGCGCCGCAACCTGACCTATTCGCGCCGCGAGGGCGACCTGACGCTCGAAAAGGTCACGGAGATTCTGGGCGTCGCTCACCTGCTCGACCGCCGTCCCGCCGGCCTGTCCGGCGGCGAACGGCAGCGCGTCGCCATCGGCCGGGCGCTGCTGTCCGGGCCGTCGCTGCTGATCATGGACGAGCCGCTCGCCAACCTGGACGCCGCGCGCCGCGCCGAGCTGATGCCGTTCATCGAGACGCTGCGCGACACCCTGGCGCTGCCCATCCTCTACATCACGCACAGCTGGCCGGAGATCATCCGGCTGGCCGACACCGTGGTGCTGATGGAACAGGGCAAGGTCCGCGCCACGGGCCCGCTTCAGTCGGTGCTGACGGCCGGCGATGACGGCGTCCGCCACCTGCTGCCCGACGGGTCGGTGATCGAGGCGACGCCGACGGCGGGTGACGTGGACGGATTGTGCCGGTTCGAGACGCCCGCGGGTCCGATGTTCCTGCCACGCGCCAGTGCCTCGGGTGGCAAGGTCCGGCTGTTCATCGATGCCCATGACGTCGCCATCGCGCTGGAGCCGCCGCGAGGCGTCAGCGTGCAGAACGTGCTGAGCGGCACCATCGACGCGATGACCGTACTGGACGACTCGCACCTGGATTTGCGCCTCGCGCTTACCGGCAACCAGGCGATCCGCGCCCGCATCACCCGCCACGCCGGCGCGCAACTCGGCCTGCATGAAGGCATGACAGTATTCGCGCTGATCAAGTCTGTGTCGTTCGACCGGCGACTGCAATTCCGAGGTATCGAATAAATTTCACGAAGATGAGTATTTAGATACTACACTCCAAATCTGTTCATCATGCGTACAGACTCCGAATACCATATTGCTGTCAGACGATGGCCAAACTCGTCAATTCGGACCTTGGAGAGAGTACGATGACCAGGCTCACGAAAATTCCGGCGATCGCGGCGTTTTCCGCCGTCATCGCTGCTTTCGGCGTCACCACGGAAGCGATGGCCGATCGCGGCGACGGGCGCCACTATTCGCAGGGCAATAGCTATCGTGGCGGCGACGGCCACCCCGGCGACAGCAGTTATCGCAGCGGCGACAGTTATCGCGGCGGCCACAACTATCGCGGCGGCGACTTCAACCGTTCTTCCGACCACGCATACAGCGGCAACCGCGAGTATCGCGGTGACCGTGACTACAGCGCGAACAGGAACGCGTACAACGGCCATCGTGACTATCGCGGCGGCGGGGACTACGGCCCCAACCGGAGCGCCTTCAACGGCAACCGCGAGTATCGCGACAACCGCAAATACCATAACGGCAGCAACAATTACCGTGGCGACAAATGGCGGGGCGATGACCGCCGCTGGAGCGACAACCGTTACCGCAACGACAACTGGCGCGGCCGGGACAACTGGCGCGGCGACCGGCGCTGGAGCGACAACCGGTACCGCGGCAACAACTGGCATGGCGACGGCCGCTACTCCGGCGGCTATCACGGCCGACCGTACTATGGTCACAACCACTATGCCAACAACCGCTACGATTACCGCCGGTCCTGGCGCGACCGGGACTATTACTGGCACAACCGCCATCACTGGGCCTCGTGGCGCCCTTACTACGGCCCGATCTGGAGAGGCTACAGGCATTCCTACTGGAACAATCGCGGCTGCGTCCCGGTTACTCGCTACTGGTCATGGCACGGCCGTCCGGCCCTGGTTGGTGGCGTTCAGTGCTACACCCCCCATGGCGTCGCCTACATAGTCAACAACGACTACTATCCGCTCAACTACTACTGATATATCCGGAGAACCGGGCAACCCTGACAGACCGCCGCGACCTCGCGGCGGTCTTTTCATGTGGCGGTTACGAACACGAACCCCTTGCCGTCAACCGCGGCAAGGTTATCTTCTACATTCAGCAAGCGTTCATCCCCGGGCCGCATACTGACGGCATCGAGCATGTGATTGGCGGGAGAGTGCCATGATTAACCTGAAGAAACTGACAATCGTCGCGGCAAGCGCCGCGGTTCTCGCGACCGCTGTAGCCCCATCGGCGGCGACGGCACGCGGCTGGCATCACGGCGGATATCATCATCACCATGGTGGCGGGGGCGCATGGCCGTTTGCCCTGGTCGGGGGCCTCGCGGCAGGCGCGCTGATCGCATCGGCGGCCAACGACCGAAACGACCGCTACTACGCGCAGCCGGTGGCCTATGCGCCGCCGCCGCCAGTCTATTATTACGCGCCGCAGCAGCCCTGCCGCCAGGTCAACCGCCTGGAAGACGTCGAGGGCTATACGGTGAAGATGGCGGCGACCATGTGCTACGATTCGAGCGGCCGCGCCTACATCGTCCGTGGCAGCGAGCATCCGGTCGACGACTCCTACGATTACTGATCCGCACATCGGCTCGAGTGCGGCGGGCGCCCAGCGCCGGCCGTTTCGACTCTGCCCCTTGTATTCACGATTGACCGGCAGCGATTCCCGTCTATCAAGACGTTTCCCTTCTTCGACGGAGACGCCGCTTGTCTGAACCAGTGATCGAGATCCCGCCCGGCTTCGTGCCGCTCCGCTTCCGCAGCGCCTATCTGGGTTATCTCGGTCCGTTCTACGAGGCCCGGCGCGACGGTCAGGCGGTGGTTGGCCTGCCGCTGGAAGAAAAGCACATGAACCTTCGTGCCATGGCCCATGGCGGCGTTCTCGCGACCCTGGCCGATGTCACCCTCAGCTTCACCCTGGTGACAGCGGACGAGTCGCTGCAGGCGGTCTCGACAGTCAGCCTCACGACCGACTTCCTCGGTACCGCCAAGCTCGGCAAGTGGATCGAAGGCTCGGGCACCATTGACCGCAAGGGCGGCAACCTGGCCTTCGCCCATGGCAGGATCACCTCGGACGGCGTCCCGGTGGCCACCATGAGCGGCGTGTTCAAACTCTACTGGCCGGAATGAACCGGAGCCGGAACGTTCCAACCGGCGGTTTCCTCCGCCCGAATTTTCGGTAGACTCGCCGGCGTGAGGGAACCAGTCACACCACGTGGCCGCTACGAGGCCGTCGGCAAGGAAGGCAGGCTCGCCGCCATTGTCAGCGGCGCGCTCGCCGTGCTTGTCATGATCGGTGTAATCGTCGGCATCTTCTTCTTCTTGATCACTGCGTCTGACCCGCCCGATGAGCCGGCCAAGCCGGCGGCAAGACCGGCCGAGCCTGTGCGGTCGTCGGGCAGCGAGACGCCGCAGGGCGTTGCCACCACGACCGACTGCCCGGACTGCCCGGCGCTGGTCACCATTCCACCGGGCACCTTCGTGATGGGAATACGTGGCGAAGAGGTGAACGACGACCACATCCCGCAGATGCAGCAGCAGGCGGAACAGCCGATGCACGGCGTGACCGTGCGAGACCCCATCGCCATGG
>CAMBYA010000189.1 GCA_945872035.1 Rhizobium sp. Q54 | reverse complement strand
GCGCCAGATCATCGCCGTCTGCTCGTCGACCATGAAGCCCATGGACATGCATTTGATGCCGTAGTTCTCCATCGGCAGCAGCACCTTGCCGTCGGTCCTGGGCTTGCCGGACAGGCCCATCAGGCGCGGCACGGACGGGCCGTAGATGTCGGTGTCGAGCAGGCCGACGGTCAAACCCAGCGCCTTCAGCGCCAGCGCCAGGTTGACGGCGGTGGTCGATTTGCCGACGCCGCCCTTGCCGCTGGCGACGGCGACGATGGCCTTGACCTTGCCGATGCCCTCGCCCTTCTGGGGGCCATCGAGCGGCGCGGGCTTCTGGCGGTCGGCACCGCGCTCGGCGGTGAGGACGGCGGTCACGCCGGTGACGCCGGGAAGCGCGGCCACGGCCTTTTCCGCGGCCTGGCGCAGCGGCTCCTTTTCAGGCCCTTCGCCGGGCCGGACGGCGAGGGCGAAGCGCACGCGGCCATCCTGGACGTGGATGCCCTGGATCCTGCCGTCAGCCACCAGGTCACTGCCGCTGACCGGGTCGATGACGCCAGACAGCGCCTTGATGATGTCGGATTCAGTGATGTCGGGCATGGGTGGATCTCTCCGGAAGGCCGCTTCATATAGAACGTTGCGAGGAAGTTGATAAGAGGTTCTGGTCTACCGCTAGAGGCTTCCTATATAGAGGGTCATCGAACGCCCCCGGATTGTGCGGGGCCAACCACCTGACGGAGGAAAATCCGCCGATGCCTTGGCAAAACAATTCCGGTGGCGGCGGCAGCAGGGGTCCTTGGGGCCAGGGGCCGCGCCCGACCGGGCCGACGCCCCCCAACCTGGACGAACTGCTGCGGCGCGGCCAGGACCGCATGAAAAACCTGTTTCCCGGCGGCAGCGGCGGTTTCGGCGGCACGCGCGGCATCCTGATCGGCCTGGGTGTGCTGCTGGCCCTCTGGATCATCAGCGGCGCGTTCGTGATCAAGCCGGGTGAGAAGGGCACGGTCCTGGTGTTCGGCGCGGTCAGCGGCGATCCGAGGGGCGAAGGCTGGCATTGGGCGCCTCCCGCGCCGATCGGCCGGGTGCTCAAGATCAGCACCGAGCAGGTCCGGCGGCTGGAGATCGGCTTCTCGACCCCCGAAGGCGCCCGCGGCGCCTCGGCCGAGACCAACCGGCCCAGCGAGAGCATGATGCTGACGGGCGACGAGAACATCATCGACATCGACTTCGAGGTCTTCTGGCGGGTCGATAACGCCTACAAGTTTCTGTTCAACATCCAGGCCCAGGAAGAGACGGTCAAGGCGGTCGCCGAGAGCGCCATGCGCGAGGTCGTGGGCCAGCGGCCCCTGGAGACGGCGTTGACCAAGGGACGCCTGGAAGTCGAGAATCAGACCCAGCAGTTGATGCAGAAGACATTGAACTCCTACGACGCGGGCGTCCTGATCAGCGACGTGAAGCTGCGCAAGGCCGACACGCCGCCCGAGGTCATCGACGACTTCCGAGACGTCCAGGCCGCCGGCGCCGACCGCGAGGCGAAGATCAACGAGGCGCAGCGCTACCGCGCCGAGGTCATTCCCGCCGCACGAGGCCAGGCCTCGCAGATCGTACAGCAGGCCGAGGCCTACAAGGCAGAGGTGGTCGCTCGGTCACAGGGTGAAGCGGCGCGCTTCGTCTCGGTGTATGAGCAGTATCGCCAGGCGTCCGACGTCACCCGCAAGCGCATGTACATCGAAACCATGGAAAGCGTCCTGAAGAACGTGAACAAGGTCATCATCGACAGCAAGGGCGGCGTGGTTCCATACCTGCCGCTGCCGGAAGTTCAGAAGCGCCAGCAGCAGGGGGCCACGCCATGAACCGGAAATGGGTCGTTCCCGCCGTCGTGACCGCCGGCGTCCTGGTGTTCCTGGCGTTCACCTCGCTCTATACGGTCACCGTCACCCAGCAGGCCATCGTGCTTCGGCTGTCCAGTTTCGACCGGATGGTGCAGAAGCCCGGTATCCACCTGAAGGTGCCGTTGATCGAAGACGTGATCTACATGGACAAGCGCATCCTGGCGCTTGACCTGGCGTCGCAGGAGGTGATCGCCGCCGACGAGAAGCGCCTCGTTGTCGACGCCATGGTCCGCTTCCGCATCGAGGATCCGCTGCAGTTCTACAAGACCGTCCAGGGCGACGAGGCCACGGGGCGCGCCCGCATCAGCACCACCGTCGTGTCGAATCTGCGCCGGGTGCTGGGCAGCGAGGACTTCAACACCCTGCTGACCGGCGAGCGCGGCGTGCTGATGAACCGGATCCGCGACCTTGTGGCCGAGGACGCCAAGCGTCTGGGCGTGCAGGTCGTCGACGTTCGCCTGAAGCGCGCCGATCTGCCCCCCGAGATCAGCGCGGCGATCTTCGAACGGATGCAGAAGGAATACAACCAGCAGGCAGCCGGCCGACGCGCCAGCGGCATGGAAGAGGCTCAGCGCATGCGCGCCGAGACCGACCGTGAGAAGGCTGTCATCGTTGCCGAGGCCAGCAAGCAGGCCGATATCCTGCGAGGCGAGGGCGACGCCGAGGCAGTGAAGACCTTCGCCGGGTCTTTCGGCCGGGACGTGAACTTCTTCGAGTTCTACCGTTCCATGCAGGCGTACCGCGAGACGGTGGGCAAGGACGACACGGTGATCCTTTCGCCCGACAGCGAGTTCTTCAAGTACTTCCGCGACATCAACTCGGGCGGCCGCTAGCGCGACGGGATGTTTCAGGATCTATGGGTAGCGGTCGGCCTGCTTCTCGTGCTGGAAGGCATTCTCTACGCGCTGGCGCCCAACGCCATGCGGCGGATGCTCGACACGGTGATGCGTCAGCCCGAGCAGACCATTCGCATGACCGGGCTCGCCGTCGCGGTCGCCGGGCTGGTTGTGGTGCTGCTGGCGCGGCGGTAAGTTGCCTACCCATGCGATCGCGACATCGGGGTCATGCGGTTTCTTGAAAGCGCCGGCCGCGGACCTTAGTTTCTCCCATGCCCCACTGGCGGGCAACTCGGCGGAGGCCAATAGCCGTTGAGGGTACCCTCTCGCCAGGTCCACAGATAAGGAGCGGCTTCGTGAGCCCAGCAGACCATATGCCGGAAGCCCATCATTTCCGGAACATGCGCGTATTCAAGGGAATTCAGGCGCTGGCCATATCCGCGCTGCTGGCGGCGTCGATCGCCGCGCCGGCCGCGGCCAAGCCGGTGCCGGACGGCTTCGCCGATCTGGTCGAGAAGGTGATGCCCTCGGTCGTGAACATCTCGACCACCCAGGAAGTCGGCGGCACCGACGCCACCGCCGGCGAAGAGGACGGCGAGCAGCAGCTGCCGCCGGGCATCCCGGACTTCTTCCGCGACTTCTTCGAGAACCGCAAGATTCCGCCGCAGGAAGCCCATGCCATGGGATCGGGCTTCATCATCGACGCGTCCGGCCTGGTCATCACCAACAACCACGTGGTCGACAATGCCGACAAGGTGGTGGTGATCCTCAACGACGGCACCGAAATGGATGCCGAGGTTCTCGGCCGCGACCGGCGCACCGACATCGCCGTGCTGAAGGTCAAGCCGACAAAGCCGCTGCAGGCGGTCCAGTTCGGCGATTCCGACACGCTGCGGGTCGGCGAGTGGGTGATCGCCGTGGGCAATCCGTATGGGCTTGGCGGCACCGTCACCACGGGTATCGTCTCGGCCATCGACCGCGACATCAACGCTGGTCCCTATGACGATTTCATCCAGACCGACGCGGCTATCAACCAGGGCAACTCGGGCGGTCCGCTGTTCGACATGGACGGCAAGGTAATCGGCGTGAACAGCGTCATCTATTCCCGTACCGGCGGCAATGTGGGCATCGGGTTCTCGATCCCGTCCCAACTGGTGCAGCGGGTGGTGGCGGACTTGCGCAAGCACGGTCAGGTGCAGCGCGGCTGGCTCGGCGTCGGCATCCAGCCGGTCGACCAGGCCATCGCCGACAGCATCGGCCTGAAGACGCCCAAGGGCGCCATGGTCACCAACGTGGTCGAAGGCGATCCGGCCGAGAAAGCCGGCGTCAAGAGCGGTGACGTGATCCTGGAATTCGATGGCAAGGAGGTCGCCGATACCCGCGCCCTGCTGCGCGCCGTCGCCGACGCCGAAGCGGGCCGCAAGGCGCCGATCGTGGTCTGGCGGGATGGCGCCAGGAAGACGCTTTCTGTTCAGGTGGGCCAGATGAAGCCAGACGACGAGGCGCCCGCCGCCGAGGCAACCGGCGCCAAGAAGAAGGAGCCGGCACCCGCGGTCACCGGCTCGGTCGAGGCGCTCGGCCTGACCATGGCGGCGATCAACGACGAGACCCGCAAGCAGATGCAGCTTCCGGAGAAGGCGACCGGCGTGGTGATCACCAAGGTCGACCGGACGAGCGAGGCGGCGCAGAAGGAGATCAAGCGCGGCGACATCATCGCCCGCGTCGGCGACAAGGAGATCAGAACTCCCGCCGAGGCGAAGGCGGCGTTCGACGTCGAGAAGAAATCCGGCCGCGCCACCATCCTGCTGCGTGTCCGCAGGGGCGACAACTTCCTGTTCGTCGCCTTGAAGGCGAACCCGGAAAAGAAGATCGAGAAAAAGCAGGAGAAGAAGCCGGCGGGCGAATAGCGCCGGCTTCCCCGACGATCAGGGCGGCCCGGCGACGGGCCGCCCTTTTTCGTTGGGCGTGGCTGAAGTAAAAAGCCGCTCAGGTCGACATCGCCCGAGATTTTCTTCTCTGTGACTCCGCACTCGCAGAATCACCGGTGAAGAAACTCTGTTGGAAACGGACCAGACTTCCCGACCTCAGAACCTCACATCCGCCTGGAACATCAGCAGCAGCGCGTCGGCGGCCGTGGCGAAGTGGTTGGGGTTCATCCGGTAGATCAGGTTGGTCTGCAGGCTGAGCGGGCCGCCGTTCCAGAAGCCGTGGCTCAGTTCCATGTCGACCTCGCGGCCGGTGGGCGCCAGGTTCAGGGTGCGGCTGTCGAACAGGATGCTGTCGTTGATGAAGTCGCGGCCGGTGGCGACGTCGAGCGTGGCGCGGCCGCTTTCGACCCGTAGCGGCTGGGAGATGGCGAAGCCGAGCACATGGCCGGCGAGTGGCGTCTGCCAGACCGCGCCGACACTGTAGGACGAGGTCTCGATCCCCGAATAGGAATGCAGCAGGGCACTGCCGTGCTCGGACACGCCGGTCCAGCCCCGGCTGGCGCCCGCAACCAGGGTCAGGTCGCCCAGCCGGTACGATGCGCTGAGGGTGACGAACCGGGTGGTGGCGCCCTCGATGCCGTCGAACGCGCCGGTGGCGATGGTGTCGAGCATGGTGCCGCGTTCGTGCAGCGCGCCGAGCTGGGCGCCGAGCACGACATGGTCGCCGACGGCGCGGTTGACCTGGACGGCGGCGAACTCGCGGCCGACCGGCTCGGCGCCGTCGAACGGCTCGAACCGGGCCGAGGCCGCGGCGA
>CAMBYA010000188.1 GCA_945872035.1 Rhizobium sp. Q54 | reverse complement strand
ACAGGCTGAGATAATCGTTCTGCTGCAACGATTATCTCAGCCTGTCGCATCATCCGGAGGTGATGCGACAGGCTGAGATAATCGTTGCAGCAGAACGAGATGAGGTCGCGGCCGCCGCGCCGCGCGCCGGTCTCGCTGAAGCGGTCGGTGGGGATCATCCGGCGGCGCAGGCCCTGGGCCTCCAGCCGTTCGAGTTTTTCGCGGGCAAAGTCGTCGAGCGATGTCATGGCGCGTCATGTATCATAGTCCCCCAGAACTGGACAGGCGCGGCGATATCGTTGCCGCGTGGCTTGACAGATGAGGCGCTCGCGGCAAGGGTAGCCGGGAATTCCGGAGGATGCCGATGACCGATACAATCCGCCACGACTGGACGCTCGGGGAAATCAAGGCGCTGTTCGATCTGCCGTTCAGCGACCTGATGTTCCGCGCCCAGAGCGTGCATCGGAACAACTTCGATCCCAACAAGGTCCAGCTCAGCACGCTGCTGTCGATCAAGACCGGCGGCTGCGCCGAGGACTGCGCCTATTGTCCGCAGGCGGCGCGCTACGACACCGGCGTCGATGCCGGCAAGCTGCTGCCGCTCGAAGAGGTGCTGGCCGACGCACGCCGGGCGCGGGACGCGGGCGCTTCGCGCTATTGCATGGGCGCGGCATGGCGCTCGCCCAAGGACAAGGACCTGGACAAGGTCATCGACATGGTGCGCGGCGTGCGTTCCATGGGCCTGGAAACCTGCGTCACCCTGGGCATGCTGAAGGCCGAGCAGGCGAAGCGGCTGAAGGAAGCCGGCCTCGACTACTACAACCACAACATCGACACCTCGGAAGAGTTCTACGGCGAGATCATCACCACTCGCTGCTACGAGGACCGGCTGGAGACGCTGGAGCATGTGCGCGACGCCGGGCTCAGCGTCTGCTGCGGCGGCATCGTCGGCATGGGCGAGTCGCGCGACGACCGCGCCGGCATGCTGATGACGCTGGCCAACATGCCCAGGCATCCCGAGAGCGTGCCGATCAACATGCTGGTGCAGGTCGAAGGCACGCCGCTTTTCGGCGCCGAGGCGCTCGATCACTTCGAGTTCGTGCGCACCATCGCCGTCGCTCGCATCATGATGCCCGAGAGCTTCGTGCGCCTGTCCGCCGGCCGCGAGACCATGGACGACGCCGTACAGGCGCTGTGCTTCCTTGCCGGCGCCAACTCGATCTTCTATGGCGAGAAGCTGCTGACCACGCCGAACCCGGAGAACAACCGCGACGCGCGCCTGTTCGACCGGCTGGGTATCGCGCCGTTGGCCTCGGAAGACCTCGCGGCGCGCCACGCGGCGGAATGACTTCATCCATCCCAAGGCTGCCCAACACGGCGCCGGAATGGCTTCGTGACGGCTACCAGCACATCTGGATGCCTTACACCCAGATGCAGACCACGCCGCCGCCGGTCGCGGTGACGAAGACCGACGGCGTTCGTCTGACGCTGGCCGACGGCCGCGAACTGATCGACGGCACCGCGTCGTGGTGGACCGCCTGCCACGGCTACAACCATCCGCACATCGTCGCGGCCATGCAGAAGCAGGTCGCCGAGATGCCGCACGTGATGTTCGGCGGGCTGGCCCACGAGCCGGCGTTCCGGCTGGCCTCCCGGCTCGCCGCGCTGACGCCGGGCGACCTGGACCGCGTGTTCTTCGCCGAGGGCGGCTCCGTTGCCGTCGAAGTCGCGATGAAGATGGCGCTCCAGTATTTCATCAACCGGGGCCAGGCCGACAGGAGCAAGTTCGTCAGCTTCTATGGCGGCTATCACGGCGATACCTTCGCCGCCATGTCGGTCTGCGATCCGCAGGACGGCATGCACGCGCTGTTCGCGAACGCCATGCCGCAGAACTTTGTCACCGCACTGCCGGAGACGCCGGAGCAGCGGGACGCGTTCGACCTGTTCATGGACGAGAACGCCCACCGTATCGCCGCCGTCATCGTCGAGCCGCTGGTGCAGGGCGCGGGCGGCATGAAGTTCCACGGCGCCGAGGTGCTGCGCTGCCTGCGCGAGGCCTGCGACCGCACCGGCGCGCTGCTGATCTTCGACGAGATCTTCACCGGCTTCGGCCGGACCGGGGCGATGTTCGCCGCCGAGGCGGCATGCGTCGTGCCGGACATCATGTGTGTCGGCAAGGCGCTGACCGGCGGCACCACCCCGCTATCGGCGGCCATCGCCCGCGAGCACGTGTTCGAGGCGTTCCTCAGCGACGATCCGCAGGCGGCGCTGATGCACGGCCCCACCTTCATGGCCAATCCGCTGGCTTGCGCGGCGGCCAATGCGGCGCTCGACCTGTTCGAGCAGGAGCCGTGGCAAGAGAACGTGACCCGGATCGAGACCCAGATGCGGCGCGAGCTGGAGCCGTGCCGGTCGCTGCCGGGCGTGGTCGACGTCCGGGTGATGGGCGCCATCGCCGCCATCCAGCTTGCCGATCTGGGCGACAAGGAAGCGTTGAAGGCCCGGTTCCTGGAAGAGGGCGTCTGGCTGCGGCCGTTCGGCGACATTGTCTACCTGACGCCGCCCTTCATCATCGCCGAGGAGGATCTTCGGCGGTTGACCGGCGCGATAGTCGGCGTACTTTCGGCGCGGGGCTGCTGAAACCGCGCGCGGAAAACTCTTTTCCGTTGCACCTTCGAACCAATATAAAATGCGCAGGATCGGAAAGCGCCCCAATGGACATTCAAGTCGATACGCAGCCTGAAGCTGACCTGCCCGCCGATGTGCTGGAGCGGGCGAAAGCCGTCGCGGCCGCGCCGGTGAGCCTGGTAACCGGCATCGACGTGGCGTTGATCGAGGGCGATGGCGCACCGCTCAGCGCCGGGAACGTCGCCGACTATGTGGAGCGGGCCGCCAACGGCTTCGCCGGCCAGATCCAGATGGAGAAGGGTGCCGAACGCGTCGCCGCGCTTCGCGCCGAGCTGGCGCGCCGCGGCCTTGACGGCTTCGTCGTGCCGATGGCAGACGAATACCAGAATGAATTCGTGCCGCGCCATGCCCAGCGGCTCGCGTGGCTCAGCGGCTTCCTCGGCTCTGCCGGAAGCATCATCGTGCTCGCCGACAAGGCCGCGGTGTTCGTCGATGGTCGCTACACGCTTCAGGTGCGCGACCAGGTGGACCTCGAGGTCTTCGAAACAAAGTCCTATCTCGACGTGCCCAAGTGGGTCAGCGAGAACATGAAGGCCGGCCAGAAGCTGGGTTATGATCCGTGGCTGCATACCGAGACCGGCGTGAAGGCGCTGCTCGAGGCCTGCGAGAAGGCAGGCGCCGAGCTGGTCGCAGTTGACGGTAACCCGGTCGATGCGGTCTGGACCGATCAGCCGCCGCGTCCGCTGGCGCGCATCGTGCCGCACGACCTGCGCTATACGGGCGAGCCTGCCGCCGACAAGCGGGTCCGCATGGCCGAGGCCGTCAAGACCGCCGGCGCCACCGCCCTTGCCCTGTCCGCCACCGATTCGATCGCCTGGCTCCTGAATATCCGCGGCGCGGACGTGGCGCGCACGCCGCTCGCGCTGTCCTACGCGCTGCTGCACGACGATGCCTCCGTCGACCTGTTCGTCGACGAACGCAAGGTGGACGCCGCGCTTCGGGCGCATCTGGGCAACCAGGTGCGAGTCGAGTCGGAGGCGGCGCTGGCGCTCGCGCTTGCCAGCCTCAAGGACAAGGCCGTGATGGTCGATCCGGCATCGGCGCCGGCCTGGATCGTCGAGCGCCTGGAACAGGGCGGTGCGACGATTGTGCGCAAGACCGACCCGATCCAGAAGGCCAAGGCGCTCAAGAACCCGGCCGAGATCAACGGCACCCGCGCCGCCCACAAGCGCGACGGCGTGGCGCTCGCCAAATTCCTCTGCTGGCTCGCCGAGAATGCGCCGAAGGGCACGGTCGACGAGCTGTCGGCGGTGGCGCAGTTGCAGGCGTTCCGCCAGCAAGGCGACCTGTTCCGCGATCTCAGCTTCGACACCATCTCCGGCGCCGGCCCCAACGGTGCCATCGTGCATTACCGGTCCAGTGAGAAGACCAACCGAATCTTGGCGCTGGGCGAGCTCTACCTTGTCGATTCAGGCGCCCAGTATCTGGACGGCACCACCGACGTGACCCGCGCCGTCGCCGTCGGCACGCCGTCGGCGGAGCACCGCGACCGGTTCACCCGGGTGCTGCGCTGCCATATCGCGCTCGCCATGGCGCGCTTCCCCAAGGGCACCACCGGCCATCAGCTCGACGTGCTGGCGCGCATGCCGCTATGGCAGGGCGGCTTCAATTTCAACCACGGCACCGGTCACGGCGTGGGCTCCTATCTGGGCGTGCACGAAGGGCCGCACAGCATTTCGCCGCGTCCTTCCACAGTTGCATTGGAGCCGGGCATGATCGTGTCCAACGAGCCCGGCTACTACAAGGAAGGCGGCTACGGCATCCGCATGGAGAACCTCGTCGCCGTGGTGCCGTCGGAGCCGGGCGAGGACGACTCGCCGTTCTACGAGCTGGAGACGCTGACGCTCGCCCCGATCGACCGGTCGCTGATCGATCCGGCGATGATGACCGGACCCGAGCTGGACTGGCTGAACGCCTATCACCGCCGCGTGCGCGATGAAATCGGTCCCCGGCTTGACGAGGCAACACGCGTGTGGCTGGAAACCGCCACCGCGCCGATCATGGCCTAGCAGTCATCAGCTTTCTGCCTTTCAGGACCAGCACCAGGGCCAGCGCCAGGCCCAGCACGCCCGCGCCCGCGAGGAACGGCAGCGTCGTGCGCCAAGGCCACAGCAGGTCCAGATAGGCGGTCATCAGACCGAGCCACAGGAACGCCAGCCCCCAGCCGAAGATGGCGCCGGCACGCAGGATCTGGCCCAGCCGGGCGATCCAGTACGCCGCCGCGCAGAATACCAGGCGGTAGAGCGCCGCCAGCACACCCCATGGCAGCAGCGCGGTCATGGCGAGAAGCTGCAGCAGAATAAGGGCGACCAACAGCCCCAGGCCCAGGCTGGCGAAGCCGGGCACGGCCGCCAGCGCATCGCTGTCCTTCGACCGGCCTGACCGCCGCACCAATTGCATGCTGCCCAGCACGACGATGATGCCGAGCAGGATGCCGAACCATCTGCCGCCGGCGGGCTAGGCGCGCGCCGCCTGCTCGAGCACGTGGGCGTCCGAAGCGACATAGATGGCGGCGAGGCCTGCCAGCGCCGCATAGGTCTTGCCGGTACGCGCGAACAGGCGGCTGCCGCGCCGCCGGCCGATCCTGCCGAGCAACTCGTGGACCAGCGTCGCGCCGACCAGATAGACGCCCATCAGTGCGCTCACGTCCGGATAGGAGGTTCGCCACGCCTGCCAGGCAGCCAGCGCCATGAGCGGCGCGAAGATCAGATGTGCGGCGAACTGGGCGCCGCTCAAGCTCCGGGAGCCCCTCATCGCAGCAGGACCAGCGCATTGATCGGCGCGTTGGAATAACGCAAATCCGGATC
>CAMBYA010000187.1 GCA_945872035.1 Rhizobium sp. Q54 | reverse complement strand
AGCCTCGCATCGGTGATCTCGGTCTTGAGAATGTCCACGATGGTGGTCTGCATTGTCTGGTTGGCAGCCTCGCGCTCGACGATGGCGGACTCGAAATCTCGGAAGACGTCGGGGCTGAGCAGCATGCGCAGGGTCTCGCGGTCGCCCTCGGCGAAGCCCTTGGTGACCATTTCGTAGGCCCCGTTCGCGCCTTCGACGAATCCGTCGGGATCGAAGCTGTGGTCGGCCATCATGATCCGCGTCAGGGTCTTGCCCAGCGGCGTGTCGCGGTCGAACTCGGTCGCCGTGGCCTGGGGCGTCGCGGGCCTGCGGTCACGCCCGGGCAGTTCGACGGTCTTGGCGTCCGGCGCGGGCGCCCGCTCGAGACCCGCCGGATTCTCCTGGCGGCGTTCGTTGCCGGTGCGGCGGCCGAGTACGCTGACGAGCCGCAGAATGATGAATCCCGCGAGCAGAGCCAGAAGTATGAGGTCGAGTCCACCACCCATGATACTACGCGTAACCTTTCACTTCGATACGGCCGGTTGAAAGAAGCCAGCCCCAACCCCAGGTCACAAGGTGTCGCGGGCCGCCCGCAAGGCGCATGGCCGTATCGACCATAGATAATTCGCGGTTGTCGAAAGAACAAGCATGCTGATTGCCCTTATCCTGATATTCGTCGCTGTCCCGGTGCTGGAAATCTACCTTTTCATCCGTATCGGGGCGCTGATCGGTACAGTGGCGTGCATCGCGCTGGTCTTCCTGGCCGCCGCCCTGGGCGCGATCGTCATTCGCCTGCAGGCGCCGCGAGTCATCGGCCGGGCGCAGGAAAGTCTGCGGGCAGGTGTCGCGCCGGTCAACGAAGTGCTGGATGGGCTGGCGCTGGTCGCCGCCGGCGTGTTGCTGATCGTACCCGGCTTCTTCACCGACATCCTCGGCTTGCTGCTGCTGATTCCCTGGCTGCGGCGGACCCTTGGCCATGCGCTGCTGTACCGGGCGCTGAAGCCCGCCGCGAGGCCGCCGGCCGCCGGCGGCGGCGAAGTCGTCGATGGCGAATTCGAGGTGGTCGAAACGCCCCATCCGCCCGATCCGCCGAGGGTGCCTCCGTCGCCATAAGCCGGTTGAAGCGCCACGCCGCCGCCGCTACAGTCCGCGCGCTTCATTCCAGCGAGGATTCCATGAACGACAAGAACCAGCAGGCGGATAACCAGGGCGGCCAGGTCGTCCTGCTGACGCAGTATGTAAAGGACCTGTCGTTCGAGAGCCCCAACACGCCGGCGATCTTCCAGTCCAACGACGAGCACAAGCCGCGCATCGACGTGAACGTGTCGGTCCGCGTCAACCAGGTAGGGCCGGAAGGCTTCGAGGTGGTGATGACGATCAACGTCAAGGCCATGAGCGGCGAGATGACCGCGTTCCTGGTCGAGCTGGAATACGGCACCCTCTGGGGCGTCAGGGGCGTTCCCGAGGAGCATCTGCCGCCGGTGCTGCTGGTCGAGTGCCCGCGCTTGATGTTCCCGTTCGCCCGCCGCGTGCTGGCCGATTCCATCCGCGACGGCGGCTTTCCGCCGGTGTTGCTGGAGCCGGTCGACTTCGCGGCCCTCTACCGGGCCCAGCACCTCGCCAACGCAGAGACCGGCGACAAGCCGAACTGAGCAGACCTATTCCTGCAGCCAGAGCGCGTTCGCGATCTTCGCGACGAAGGCGGCATGCGCGGCCAGTTCGTCTGCCGTCGGCGCGTGGGGCCGCGGCGGCCGGATGTTGCGCTGGATGGCAATGCTGACCTGCGAAGTCTGCACCGAAAGCACCAGGCCAGGCTGGCGCCCGCCGATCAGCTCCAGATAGACCTCGGCCAGCAGCTCGGAGTCGAGCAGCGCGCCGTGCAGGGTGCGGCCGCTGTTGTCGACATTGAAGCGCCGGCACAAGGCGTCGAGGCTGTTGTTGGCGCCGGGGAACTTGCGCCGCGCCAGCGCCAGCGTGTCGATCACCCGCTCGCCCGGAATCAGCGGCCGGCTGGCGCGCTGCAGCTCGGCGTTGAGAAAGTTCACATCGAATGACGCATTGTGGGCAATCAGCGCGCCGTCGTCGATGAAGGTGAGAAAGTCGTCGGCCACCTCGGGAAAGCGGGGCTTGTCGGACAGGAATTCCTCGGACAGGCCGTGAACCTGGAACGCCCCCATGGGCATGTCCCGGTCCGGATTGAGGTAGACGTGGAAGCTCCGGCCGGTCGGCATGTGGTTGACCAGCTCGAGGCAGCCGATCTCGACCACCCTGTGGCCCTGCAGCGGGTCGAGGCCGGTGGTTTCCGTATCGAGGACGATTTCGCGCATCTATCTCCGCCGCAACAGGATTCGGCCCGGCCAGACGCGGGCGCGGCCGGCTTCCCGGACCGTGCCCAGGATACGCTCGACTTCGTTCCGCGCAAAGGCCTTGCCAAGTCCCGAGTGCACGACAAAGTCGGCCTTCCGGCGCTTGACCACATCGGGGGTCTGCTGGGCGAGGACATGCCTGAGGCGGTCCTCGGTCATGCCGGGACGGGCGAGCACCCGGCGGCGCTGCACCTCGGGCGGCGCCGATACAACCACCGAATAGTCGACGTATCGGTTACCGCCGGTTTCGAACAGCAGCGGGATGTCGAGCACCACGATCGGCGCGCCGCGCGCCTGTGCCCGCTGCAGGAACCGGCGCTGGGCCTGGCCGACCAGCGGGTGGACGATGCGCTCCAGCCGCCGCAACTCCTCGGGCTTGCCGAACACACGCTTGCCCAGCTCGGGCCGGTCGACGGCGCCGTCCTTGACGACGCCGGGAAAGGCGGCCTCGACCGGCTTCACCGCCGCGCCGCCCTTGCGCATCAGCGCATGAACCGCCGCGTCCGCGTCATAGACCGGCACGCCCGCCCGGCGGAACATGCGGGCGGTTTCCGACTTGCCCATGCCGATGGAACCTGTCAGTCCGATCAGGATCATTTTCCCCCCAGGTCTTTCACGATCAGCTCCCGCAGTTCGGCCGTCACCGTAGGCCGGACGCCAAACCAGGCCTCGAAGCCCGGCACGGCCTGATGCAGCAGCATGCCGAGGCCGTCCACGGCCATGTTGCCGCGCGCCCGCGCCGCGGCCAGCAGCGCGGTCTCCAGCGGCGCGTAGACGATGTCATTGACCAGCGCGTCGGCGGGCAGGTCGTCGAGCCGCAGCACCAGCGGTTCCTGCCCCTGCATGCCCATGCTGGTGGTGTTGACCAGCAGCGCCGCGTCTGCCAGAGCCGTCTCGCGCTCGTCCCAGCCGACGACCTCGATCCTGCCGTGGCCCAGCTCCGCGGCAAGCTCGTTCGCACGGGCGCGGGTGCGGTTGGCGAGGCGGACCGTGGGAACCCCCGCGTCGAGCAGCGCCACCACCACGGCCCGCGCAGCGCCGCCCGCGCCGAGGACCACGGCGGGCCCGGCGTCGAACTGGAACTCAGGTGCGGCGACCAGGAAGCCCGCGTGCCCCGCGCCCTGCGCGCTGGCGATGAAGTTTTCCCGCAACAGCCCGTTGGCGCCCTGAACCAGGTTCTGGAGGAAACCTTCGGCGTCGGTGTTGGTTGCGTGGATGACACCGTCCCGAATCACGATGGTGTTGGCCGCGCCGATGCGCCGGGCGAGTTCATCGACCACATCGGCGGCATCGAGCGCCGCATGCTTGTGCGGCACCGTGCAGTTGCAACCCGCAAAGCCCTGCGCCGGCAGCGCCCGGATTGCCGCCATAGCGTTTTCCGGCCGTACCGGCAGCAGCTTGTAACTGCCGGCAATGCCGTGCTTCTTCAGCCAGTAGCCATGGATCAGGGGCGAGCGGGAATGGGCGACAGGCCAGCCCATGACGCCTGCCTTGATGGGTACTGCGGATGACACTCAGGCCTCGATCAGGTTGTGGTGCCTCAGAAAAGCCAACAGCGGCAGCAAAGGCAAGCCCAGGATCGAGAAGAAATCTCCGGTAACCCGTTCGAACAGCTGCGACCCACGGCCTTCGAGCTGGTAGGCGCCGACGCTGAGCAGGGCGTCTTCGCCGATCGCGTCCAGATAGAGGTCGATGAAGCCATCGCTGAACGGCCACATGACCAGTTCGGGTCGTTCGCTGTGCCGCCACACCACCTCGCCGCCGCGCACGACTACGGCGGCCGTGCAGAGATGATGGGTTTTGCCGCGCAGGCGGCGCAAATGGCTGCGGGCTTCGTCAAGATCCGCGGGCTTGTCGAACAGGCCGCCGCCGCAGACCAGCATCTGGTCGGCGCCGATCACCAGCGCGTCCGGACAGGACGGCGACACCGCCCTGGCCTTGATGATGGCCAGCGCCTCGGCGATCCGCATGGGATCGGCGCCGGCCATCTCGCGTTTGGTGACGGATTCGTCCACATCGGCGGGACGCACCTCGAACGCCAGGCCGGCCTGGCGCAACAGCGTGGCCCGCACACGGCTGCCCGACGCCAGCACCAGCCCGGTCATGGGCTGTTCAACTCTTCCTGCCGCCGCTGGTAGAGACTGTAGATGGCGGCTGCGGTTTCCTCGATAGAGCGCCGGGTGACGTCGATGATCGGCCAGCCGCGCTTCAGGTAGACGCGCCGGGCGGCAGTAATCTCCTCCGCGACCGCTTCCGGGTCCGCATAGGCCGTATCCTCGGGCTCCGACAGTGCCCGCATCCGGGTGCGGCGGATATGCACCAGCCGATCGGGGGACACGGTGAGCGCCACGACCAGCGGCTTTTTCAGCCCGTCCAGTTCCTCTGGAAGTGGAACGCCGGGCACCACGGGCACATTGGCGACCTTGAGGCCCCGATTGGCCAGGTAGATGCCGGTCGGCGTCTTCGAGGTGCGCGACACCCCCAGCAGGATGATGTCCGCCTGGTGCAGGTCGTCCGTGCGCAGGCCGTCATCATGGGCCATGGTGAAGCCCATGGCCTCGATGCGGCCGAAATATTCGGCGTTCATCTCATGCTGCTGGCCGGGCCGCCCCAGGCTTTCAGCGCCCAGGAACCGGCCGAAAGCATCCATCACCGGATCGAGCACGGCGATCGACAGGAAGCCCAGCGACCGGCAGCCTTCCTCGAGCTGGGCGCGCAGCTCGCGGTCGACCAGCGTATAAAGCACCAGTCCCGGCGTGCGCTGGATGGCGGCGAGCGCCAGTTCCATCTGCTTGGGGCTGCGGATCATGGCATGCATGTGCTCCATGGCGTCGAAGCCCTCGAACTGGGCGAGCGCCGCCTTGGCCACGGAACTCAGTGTTTCGCCGGTGGCGTCGGAAACCAGATGTAGGTGAAATCGCTGCATTGCACGCCCGATGTGAAGCTGTGGACGAACTGTGCATAACCTGGTCGTCTTGGCAACCAGCGGGGTACCCGCGATGTCAGCGGGGATAACCCAGGCAAACCATGAGTCCGTTGAACAAGTGAATCGCGGCGCCTGTGAGTCATGCGGACTACCACGTCCAGCGCACAGGATATCCCCATGATTCAGGTCTCGGGACTCGGCGGGCAGGCTGGCATGGCCGGGGTTTATCC
>CAMBYA010000186.1 GCA_945872035.1 Rhizobium sp. Q54 | reverse complement strand
CCGTCGCTCGAAAACTCATCGTCACCGCAAACGCCGTCATCAAAACACAGACACCGTTCCGCGCTTAACACAGTTGCCCGATCGCAAGTCTCGCAGCCGCGAACCTGCCGGTTCGCGGGCTCGACTAGTGTCGGGGATGACAACTTCAGAGCGTGCGAACGCTAAGTTGACGCCTATGGGAACAAGTCCGGGGTGACAAGAAAGCAGCGGGCGAGACTGCCCCATATGCGACTTGCGATGCTGAAGGCTGGAACAAGCGCGCCGGGTGCGCTAACGTCCTCGCCCGAAAACATTCATCCATGACGGGGAGACGACGATGAGCGTTGCCGAGGACATTCTCGAAATCCAGATGCTGCCGCAGCGCTATGCCGACGCGGTGATGCGCCACAATGCCGACGACTGGTCGGCCACCTGGGCGAAGGACGGCGAGTGGTACCTGCGCGAGGAGCCGGTGCGCGGGCGCGACGAGATCCGCAAGGTGTGGGAAGGGGCCATGGCCGGCTTTCCGTTCGCGGTGTTCCTGGTCCAGCCGGCCATCGTCAATGTGAACGGCGACAAGGGCACCTGCCGGTCCTACGTCACCGAAATCCTCGGCACCAATGACGGCACCTCGTTCCGCGTCTATGGCTGCTACAACGACGAGGTCGTGCGCGAGGACGGCGAGTGGAAGTTCAAGTCGCGCCGCTATTCGCGCCTGTACCAGGGCCCGGTGGATTTGAGCGGCCAGAAGTTCGACTACAGCTGATTTCGATCATGGTTGATCGAACGCAAGGTCATCGCGCAGCCTGCGCGATTGAATGGGCGTCCGAACAATTCTAGACTCGGATGTGAGATCGCCTCCGATCAACGGGGAGAAGGGGCCATGGGCCGCACCGTATTCCGCAACGCCAACCTGCTCGACGGCGACAAGCCGTCGCGGCCGGACACCACCATCGTCGTCGAGGGCGACCGCGTCACCGAGGTGACCGCCGGCAACGCCGCGCCGCGTGCCGGCGACACGGTCGTCGACCTGCACGGCATGACCTTGATGCCGGGCATGGTCAGCGGCCATTACCATGCCGCCTACAGCATGGGCGGCGAGAACAAGATCGGCATGAGCGCGCCGGCGAGCCAGACGGCGCTGTATGCGCTGGCCAACACCCAGAAGGCGCTGCGGGCCGGCTATACCAGCCTGGTGGGCGCGGGCACGTTCTACGACGTCGACGGCCGGCTGGCCGAGGCGATCGACTCCGGCATGGTCACCGGGCCGCGGCTGATCCCCTCGAGCCGGGCGCTGTCGCCCAAGGTCACCGAGGACGAGCCGGCCGAGGGCGTGCCATGGCTGAAATGCTGGGGCCCGGACGACTTCCGCGACGCGGCGATCCGCGAGATCGAGCGCGGCGCCAGGATCGTCAAGCTGTTCGCCGCGCAGGGCCACGCCATGCGCAGCTGCCGCGAGATGACGTTCGAGGAGCTGAAGGCCGCCTCGGACGCGGCGCACGAGCGGGGCGCGCGGACGCGGGCCCATGTCTGCGGCGCGGCCCAGGTGATGAAGTGCATCGAGGCCGGGGTCGACATCATCGACCACGCGGACTGGATGACCGACGAGGTGATCGACGCGCTGATCGCCAACAACCGGTTCGTGCTGCCCAGCATGTACACGCCGTGGCTGTCGAAGGACGACAGGACGCTGGACGGCGCCGAGTATTATGACGAGGAAGACTTCGAATACATGCGCAAGAAGGTGCCGGAGGCCAATGCGCGCGGCGTGAAGTTCGTGCCCGGCGACGATTTCGGCTTCTTCGACATGGCGCCGCACGGCGACTATTCGAAGGAACTGGTGTGCTATGTGGAGCAGGTCGGCATCAGCCCGCTCGACGCGATCCGCTGGGCCACCAAGTTCGGCGGCGAGATGACCGGCATCCCGGACCTGGGCACCATCGAGCCCGGCAAGCTGGCCGACATGGTGATCGTCGACGGCGACCCGTCGGTGGACATCAGGGTGCTGCTGGACCCGGCGCGGATCGTGACCGTGATCAAGGGCGGCGAGGTCGTCAGCGGCCAGCTGCCCGTCCCGCAGCGGGCGATGGCGGCCGAGTAGGGGCTTCCCGGGGCGACCTGGGTGCCCGCACCGCACCCATCGCGGGGCAAGACACACTCTTCACCGTGTCCCTGAGCTTGTCGAAGGGCCTTGCACCGGTGTTCGTGCAGGCCCTTCGACAAGCTCAGGGACACGGACAGAGAGCGACCTGCATCAAGATCTGACGTCCCGGCAGCCCGTCAATATTCGAGTAACGCTCGCCTACTCCGCCGGCTGCTTCGCGCCGTCGCGCCACGGGCCCATCATGGGCTCGATCATCAGCTCTTCCGGCACGGCGACGCCGGCCGCGCGGATGCGGCGGTCCAGTTCCTCGTGCCAGTGATAGATGCGGCGCTCCTGGTAGCTCAGCAGCACGCCCTCGAAGCCCGGCGATTCGGTGGATTGCTGGATGAACGGCGCAAACTGCGTGTCCTCGAACAGGATCCGGTCGAAATTGGCGATGCGGGTGTGCCACACCTCCGGGATCGGCCCGTCGCCCCAGTCGGGCGAGAACCAGTGGCATTCCACCCGCATGGTGTTCGGCCCGGTGGGCCAGAAGGTCAGGATCGGCACGCCCGAGGCATGCGGCGGCGAGATCAGGTTCGGGTAGACGTTGAACGACAGATTATGGATGCGCGGGACGTCGGTCACCGTGTCCATGTGCTTGAGGCCGACGGTGCCCGGATCGCGCCAGCCTTCGCGGCGATTGGGCGTGCACATCAGCGAATGGCCGTTGTCCCACAGCATGATCGCCGTGCCGCGCGAGTCGATGAAGCGGTCGACGGTGTGCTGGTGGATCGACTTGACGTGATAGGTCTCGAGGAAGGCGTCCATCATCACCTTGACGTTGCAGGCGATGTCGAAGCCGTGTTTCTCGACGAAGCGCATCCTGTCAGGCTGGAACTGCATCAGCTGGGGCACCAGCGGGCCGAGATAGTCCAGCAAAGGTTCGATCTCGGGATCCTCGCTGACGAACACCCATTTGCCGAGCTGCTCGCAGCGCACCGGGATCAGCGAGCGGCACGACATGTCGAGGTCGACGAAGTCGCGCCTGTCGCGCAGGTTCAGCAGCTCGCCCTGCAGATTGTAGGTCCAGCCATGATAGGAGCAGACCAGCCCGCGCGCGTTGCCGGCATCGTCCATCACCACGGGCGCGCCGCGGTGGCGGCAGGTGTTGTAGAAGGCGCGGATCACGCCATCCTCGCCGCGCACGATCAGGATCGGCGAGCCGGTGTTCTTCCACAGCATGTAGTCGCCGGGATTGGCCAGCTCGTCGGCATGGCAGGCATAGAGCCAGCTGCGCTTCCACAGCGCCTGCCATTCGGCCTCGAGGAACGCCGGATCGGTATAGCGGCCGCCGGGAATCTCGGGCAGGGCAGGGAAGCCGTCGGGCGGGCCGCCGCGGCCCTTCTCATAGTCCATGGCCCGGATCAGCCGCCGGTTCAGCGCCTCGATCGCGTCGAGGTCCAGTTGCATGTTCGACATGGATTGCCTTCCGTGGGTGCGCTCGGCGGCCCTATTCCCCGACGAAGTTCAGCTCGATCTTCACGCCGTCCGGGTCGTCGATGTAGAGCTGCTTGATCTTGAAGTCGGCGACCACGTTCTGGCCGGGCGTGTAGCCGGCCTCGAGCAGCCGCGCCTTGACCTCGTCGAAGCCCTTGCAGCGGAAGGCGATGTGGTCGATGGGACCGCTGGTGCCGCCGCGCGCGTTGTCCATGGCCATGATGTGCACCACCGGCCGGCCTTCCAGGTACATCCAGGCGCCGGGAAAGCCGAAGTCGGGCCGGGGGCCGTTCTCCATGCCCAGCACCTCGCTGTAGAACCGGATGCAGTCGTCGAGATGCCGCGTGTTGAGCGTCACATGGTCGAGCAGTTCAACGTTCATGATGCCTTCTCCCCTTGCGTCCGCGCCATTCTAGCCTCTGGAGCGGCCGGCGTCATAGCTAGATGATCCGCCTGGCCCGCAGGCCGGCGATCTCGCTCTCGCCATAGCCCAGCTCGTGCATGATCTCATCGGTATGCTGGCCCAGCGACGGCGCGCTTTCGGCCATCAGGCCGGGCGTCCTCGACAGGTGGAAGGGCGGGCCGGCGACCGGCGCGGTCACGTCGGCGCCGCGCACCTGCATGGGGTAGAGGTCGCCCATGGCCTGCACCTGCGGGTCGGCCAGCGCCTGGGTGGGCGTCAGCACCGGGCCGGCCGGCACGCCGAATTCCTCGCACAGGGCGATGGCCTCGTCGGTGGTCCGCTCGGCGCACCACTGGGCCATGCGCGCGCCGATCACGGTGCCGTTGTCGCCGCGGGTCTGGTCGGACTGCAAGCGCGGGTCGTTCACCCATTTCTCTTCCTCGCCCATCATCCGGGCCCAGCGGGCGAACAGGGCGTCACCGACGGTGTGGGTGAGGATGTGGCCGTCCTTCGTCTTGAAGATGTCGGACGGCGCCGAGGTCTGCACCCGGTTGGCGCTGGGCGTGCGGTTGATGTTCAACACCGCCTGTTCCATCAGCAGGCCGTTCATCAGGGTCATGCCTGTGCGCAGCAGCGCGCCGCCGACTTCCTGGCCTTCGCCGGTGGCCTTGTGGTGCATGATCGCGGCCAGGGTGCCGAAGGCGCTCGACAGGGCGGTGCCGAAATCCACCCAGGGCGCGTTCGACTTTACCGGGTTGCCGATGGTGCCGGTGAACCACGCCGCGCCCGACATCACCTGGCCGATGCCGTCGAAGCCGCCGCGATTGGCGTAGGGTCCGGTCGGTCCGAAGGTCGAGATGCTGGTCAGGATGATGTCCGGCTTGATCTGCACGAGCGCGTCATAGTCCAGGCCCAGCGACTTCATGGCCGGCATGGGCAGGTTGGCGACGACCACGTCGGCGGTCGCGACCAGCTTCTTCACGATCTCGCGGCCTTCCGGCTTGGCCGGGTTGAGCGTCACCGACTTCTTGTTGACGCCGACCTGCATGAAGATGCTGCCTTCGCCTTCCGAGCCGTCCTCGTTCCAGAACAGCGGATAGACGTAGCGGTCCTCGCCGCCGTCGATCTTCTCCACCCGGATCACCTCGGCGCCCAGATAGCCCAGCAAGGTGGCGCAGTACGGTCCGGCGATGTAGCGGCCGAAATCCAGCACCCTGACGCCGTCCAGCACTCCCGGCATGTCGATCTCCCGTTTCCGTGAAAATTGTCGCGGCACTATGCAAGATGCCCCTACGCTAGGGCCAGCGCGAATCGAAACGGGGATTTTGCCGCGCGTGAGACATGGGGGCCTGCTTATTTGCGTTTGTTGCGCAGCCTTGGTCAGGACGGGGTATCGGTCCATACGCCGGCGCGGATCTTCGCACGGCTGACGAGACGCCGGTCGGTCGCCGCGCTGCGGCGCAAGGGGCTGGCCTGCGCCGGTCCGCGACAGACCGATCCCTATGTGCCGGCGCGTCCCTTGTCCCGGGTTGCGACGTCGACGCACAGGATCGTCGACCCGATCCGCGGCGCGGC
>CAMBYA010000185.1 GCA_945872035.1 Rhizobium sp. Q54 | reverse complement strand
ACCGCCGATCCCAACGTTGATGCCCAGGTCTTCTTCCGACCCAACGCCACCGATGCCGATAATCACAGCGTCGCCAGGTTCGTCGGCGTCTACCTGCAGGATCAGATCGAGTTCTCATCCATGTTCGAGGCGGTCGTCGGCATCCGCTACGACAACTTCGATTCCTTCCTCCGCAACAACCGCAACAGCCAGGAACTGGACACCACCGACAACCTCTGGTCACCGAGGGCCAGCCTGATATTCAAGCCGATCGACCGCATGTCGCTCTATGCCAGCTACAGCCGAACCTACCTGCCGCGCTCCGGCGAGCAGCTGGCGTCGCTGACGGCCACCAACGCTACGCTGGCGCCGGAGAAGTTCGACAACTACGAGATTGGCGTGAAGTGGGATGTGGTGCCCGACCTGCAGGTCACCGCCGCAGTGTATCAGCTCGACCGCACCAACGTCGTGATACCCGATCCTGCCGATCCCACCCGGTCGATCCTGGCCGGCGCCCAGCGCAGCAAGGGCTTCGAGCTTGGCGCCTCCGGCAGCATTACGCCGGATTGGAGCATGGTGGTTGCGTATGCCTACACCGACGGCAAGTTCACCAAGCCGATCTCGGCGACCGTGCCGGCCGGCGCCTGGCTCGCCAACCTGCCCAAGCACAGCCTGTCGGTCTGGAACCGGTACGACATCCTGGACTGGCTGGGCGTCGGCATCGGCATCATCCACCAGACCAGGCGGTTCGCTGCCACGGACAATCTTGCCACATTGCCTGGTTTCACCCGCGTCGACGCGGCGGTGTTCTTCGAGATAACCGACAGTGTCACCGCGCAGGTAAACATCGAGAACCTGCTGGGCGAGCGCTACTACGTGAACGCGCACAACAACAACAACATCAGCCCCGGCGCCCCGTTCGGCGTCACGGTTTCCGTCGGCGCAAGCTTCTAGCGCCAGACTCCTGCGGTAGCGGGTTGCGGCGCCGTCCCTTCAGGCATCGCCCGGAGGGACGGTCCAGCGCGCCGGCGCACGGCTTTGCGAGCGCCGAGCCCACGGCAATCCAGACGCTGCGACAGCGCCCGTTACTTGTTCGCTGCCGCCGACTGCGCCTTCATGACCTCGATCTTGCCCTTCATGGCGTCGAGCAGGCCGCTCATGCCCTTCTGGGAGACGATGCCGCCGAACTCCTCGCGGGTGGTAATCAGCATGCTGATCCCCTCGATCTTCACGTCGATGATCTTCAATCCGCCGGCCATGTTCCGCACCTGCCAGTCCATCTGGATCGGCTCGCCCTTGCCGATCACCTGGCTGGCGACGACGATGTCGTCTTTCGGCCCCTTGGCGGCACCGGTGACCTTCACCGTCTCCTGCTCGAAGCGGGCGAGGCGGGAAGTGATCGTGCGCAGCATGTAGTCCTGGAAGATCGTCAGGTACTGCTGGCGCTCGGCCTCGGTCGCGGTCCGCCAATAGCGGGCGAGTGCCTGCTTGCCCAGGAACTCCACGTCGATGCCTTTGGCCATCAGGTCGCGGAACGCCTGGTCGCGCGCCGCGCCCTTGGTCTGCGATTTCAGCAGGTTGATCGTGTCGTCGGCGAGCTTCTGCACGAATACGCCTGCCGGATCCGTCGCCTGGGCGGCGGCGGGCACGGCCGGCAGCGCAAACGCCGCCACGAACACGACGATAAGGCTTCTGAGCATCTTCATCTCGTCGTCTCTCCGCAATGTTGGCGTCGAATGAGGTAGTGATAACAGTTAGGATAGCGGATCGCATCGTCCAATCGAACCGGTCGCATTGTCAGGGCAATGCCTGCCCCTGACGGCATGTTCCGTCAATTCCGACCGCGCGATTCTCGCTTTTCCTGCGTCTATCCGGTACATCATCGACAGGGCCCGTGGCGACGGGCCGTCCGGATTGGGGTCACTGCGAGCCAATGCTGTATTTCGAACTTCTCTTCGTGCTTCTGCTCACGCTGATCAATGGCGTGTTGTCCATGTCGGAGCTGGCTGTCGTATCCTCACGCAGCGCCCGGTTGAAGGATCTGTCGAACCGGGGTAGCAGGGGCGCCCGCGCCGCGCTCAAGCTGATCGAGGAGCCGAGCCGGTTCCTGTCCAGCGTGCAGATCGGCATCACGCTGGTGGGCATCCTCGCGGGCACCGTGTCGGGCGCCACGCTCGCTGGGCGCCTCGGCGCCTGGTTGAACGAGTACACGATCATCGACAAGCATGGCGAGACCATCGCCATGGTCATCGTCGTGTCCTGCATCACCTATGTCACGCTGGTGCTCGGCGAACTGGTGCCCAAGCGCATCGCCATGGCCAACGCCGAGCGTATCGCGGTCGTGGTGTCGCGGCCCATGCAGCTTTTGGCGCGCGTCGCAGCGCCAATTGTCTGGCTGCTCAAGGGGTCGACGGATTTCATCCTGCGGGTCATCGGTCTGGCGCACGAGAAGCAGTCCGCCATCACCGAGGACGAGGTGAAGACGCTGATCGCCGAAGGCACCCGCGAAGGCATTTTCGTGCCCCGCGAGAAGGAGATGATCGAAGGTGTCCTGCGTCTCGCCGACCGCTCGGTCATGGCGATCATGACTCCGCGAGTCGATGTGGCCTGGATCGACGCTGACGCCGGCCATGAGGGACTACTTGAAGCCATCGAGGAGCACCGCCACTCGCGCCTGCTGGTGTGCGAGGGTGTGGTCGACAAGCCGATCGGCTTCCTGCAGACCAAGGACATCCTGCCGCTGGCGCTGCGCGGCCAGCCATTTTCCCTGCGCGACATCATGACCCCGCCGCTGGTGGTCCCTGACCGCACGCCCGTGCTGGCGCTGCTGGAGCGCTTCCAGCGCGAGGGCGTCCATATCGGCGTGGTGATCGACGAGTACTCCAGCCTCGAGGGCGTGGTCAGCGTCACCGATGTGCTCGAGGCGATCGCCGGCGAACTGCCCGAGCGCGGCCAGGAAGGCTCGCCCATGCTGGTGCAGCGCGAGGACGGCTCGTGGCTGGTCGACGGCGCCATGCCGGTCGACGAGTTCGAGGACCGCACCAACATCCGCAAGCTTCGCGGCAAGGGCGACTTCCACACCATCGCCGGCTTCGCCATCAACGAGCTGGGTCATCTGCCGGCCGCCGGGGAACACTTCACGTTCGGGCGCCACCGCTTCGAGGTCATCGATATGGACGGCCTGCGGATCGACAAGCTGCTGGTCTCGCCGCTGATGCCGGATGAGCCGGAGGTTGGATAAAGCCCGCTAGTTCAGCCGGTTGATGGCGCGCGCCAGCACCACGTAGAGCTTACCCATGTCCGAGGACAGCAGCGACGCCGACAGCGTGTCGGTATGCTCGCTGTCCATCGCCTGGTGCATCAGGCCTTCGAAGTGGGCGATGAACTTCATCACGTTCTCGCGGAACCCCGCATCGCTCTCGAAGCGGCCTGAGATCTGACGCCTCCAGCCCAGGCCGCTCGCCTTGACGATATGCCGGGCGAAGGCCTGGGTATCGCCGGCGCGATACTGGCGCCATACCTTTTCGGGGATGTCGGCGTTGACGACCCGGTTGAGGTCTATGGACAGGGCTCCCAGCGTTTCCATGACCTGGCTGGCGGTACGGGCGAACGCGGCGCCGGTCGTCTTGCGTTCCAGGTCTTCCATGGACGACAGCCGCTGGCCCAGGCTTTCGGCGAGGGCGACCAGCCGGTCCGCGCGCTCGCGGACCGCCTCGTCGGTCTGGCCGACACGCTCCTGTGCTTGACCGGCGGCCCTCGCCAGTTCCCTTGCGCCCTCGATCAGCGCGTCGGCACGGGCGCGGAACTGCTCGGCCTCGCGGGCGAAGTCGGCGATACGGGCCGCGTTGGCTTCCAGTGCGTCGCCGGTACGGGCGACGCTTCCGGCCGCGGCGTCCGCGGTTTGCCGAACCTGCTGGCTTCGTACGTCGAGCGCATCGGCGGAACGGCCGATCTGCCCGGCGGCGTCGCCCGCCGCCGCCGCCAGCCGCTGTCCTGCCGCATCGATTGCCTGACCCGCCGTCGCCATGCGTGCGATCGCGTTGCCGCTCGCCGCCTGCGCGTCGTTGTCGTGCTGCTTGATCGCTTCCTGAAGCCTTTCGAGCTGCTGGGCGGTGGCCTCGCTGGTCTCGCCCAGGGCCGCCGCGTTCTGCCCGATGCCGGCCGACGTCGCGGCCAGTTCCCGCAGTCCATCCGCCGACGCGGCCTGCAGCTGCCTGATCCGCTCCAGCATGTCGGTGGTGGCGTCGTTGATGCGCGCGCGGGTGCCCTCGGTCGCCTCCGTGAGCCCGGCCGCGGCAGTGCCGAGCGCCTCTTCGACCTGCCGGGCCTCGGCGAGCGCGTCCTGCATGACCTTCGAGATCGCGCCCGAGCCGCTGCTCACCGACTCGTCCAACGTGCGTGACTTCTCCGCGATCTCGTCGGCGATGCTCCGCAGCATGTTGACGGTGCCGTCCACCGTCTGGCGCAGCGACGAGATGCTCGATTCGGTCTGGCCGATGGTGCCGGCGAATCGGTCGGTTTCCGCGGCATACTCGTCGCCGAGGGATTTCGTGCGCGCGCTTGCTGTTTCGGCGGCGGCTTCCAGCCGGCCGATCTGCACCGCCAGCAGTTCCCGAGCCTTGTCGAGCGACCCCGACGCTGAAGCCGACGCGACGTCGACCTCGCCGGCCGCCTGGTGCAGCGCCTGCCGCAGCGCCTCGGCGCGGCTCATGGCGGAATCGACGGCCTGGCTCATGGCGGCGGTATCGCCGCTGACCTTTTCGCCCATGGTTTGCGACGCCTGGGTGATGCGTTCGGCGGCGCTGCCGGCCGACTTCTCCAGTTCGGCGGCGCGCTCGCGCAAGCCGTTCGCCGACTGGTTCGCCAGTTCCGCGGCGGCGGCGGCGGCAGTCTGCCATTCGGCGGTGATCTGCTGGGCGTTATGGCGGAGCCGTTCGCCCGACTGGTCCATGAAGCTGGTGGCCTCGCCGCTGCGCGCCTGCAAGGCCGAGGTCAGCGACATGAACCGGCGGCCGGCGTCGTCGACCTTGCTGACGGCGTCGCCGACCTTGCTGACGGCGTCGCCGATGCCGTTGTTCAGACCCTGCAGCGCCTCGGCCGACAGGTTCTTCATGAATTCGGCCTGCAGGGTGAAATGATCGGCGGTCTGGGCGATCCAGGCCTTGGTCTCGGCGGCCAGGCCGTTGAGGCGCTTGCCGTGGGCCGCGACGGTCTGCTCCATCCGGTCCGCCCGGTCCCGGGTGCGCTCGCCGGCTTCCTCGATGGCGGCGACTTCCTTGCGCGCGAGCTCGGTGATGTCGCGCATCTTCGCCGCCAACGCGTCGCCGGCCGACAGCATGGCCTGCGCCTGGCTCTCGTATCCCTGGTTGATCTGGTCGATCTGCCGCGCCGCCGTGCCGGTCGCCTCATCGAGCTTGCCGATGATGCCCGCATAGGTCTCGCTGATCGCCTCGGTGCGCTGGGAGGCGCGCTCGGCGGCGCCGAGCAGCTCGTCGGTCCGGTTGGCAAGCGCCGTCTGTGCCGACCGGGTGTTCTCCAGTGATTGGTTGGAGATGCGCGACAGCGTCTCCGCGGCCCCGGCGATG
>CAMBYA010000184.1 GCA_945872035.1 Rhizobium sp. Q54 | reverse complement strand
GTCGGCACCGGCGACGGAGCGTCGAGCAAGCGCAGCATTTCCGCCCGGACCCGCTCGACCGACAGCCGGTCCAGATCGCCGCGCCGGTCGCGGCACGCGGACATCCCGCGCGCGTTCATGATGCCTTCGCCGTACCAGGCGTGGAAACGGAAGAACCGCAGAATGCGCAGCGCGTCTTCTTCGATGCGCCGGTATGGATCGCCGATGAACCGCACATGCCGCGCTTTCAGGTCATCGACACCATCGACCGGATCGTAGACGGTGCCGTCCGGATCGCAGTAGAGCGCGTTCATGGTAAAGTCGCGGCGCTGTGCGTCTTCGGCCCAGTCGTCGGTGAACGCGACAAGCGCGCGGCGCCCGTCGGTCTCCACGTCGACTCTCAGGGTGGTGACCTCGAACGGCCGGCCGCGTGCCACCGCCGTGACGGTGCCGTGTTCGATCCCGGTCGGGATCGCCTTGAGGTTCGCGGCCTTGAGCAGCGAGACGACGGTCTCCGGACGCTGGTCGGTGGCGATGTCGACGTCGCGGACGGCGCGGCCGGCGAGCGCGTCGCGGACGCAGCCGCCGACGAACCGGGCGGTGCCGCCCTGTGCGGCGAGCGCGGCCATGACCTCGGCCGCCCCGTCGGCGGTCAGCCAGGACTGGGTGATCACCGTGCCTGTCTTGCGCATCAGCCTTTGAGCTTGTTGTACAGGTTCACCAGCATACCGGCCGTCGCCCCCCAGATGTGATGGCCGTCATAAGGCATCACATAATAATGGCGCATGGCGCCCCGCCATTCCCGGCTTTCGCGCTGATGGTTGGCCGGATCGAGGAAAAAGTCGAGCGGCACCTCGAAGACGAGCGCGACCTCGTCCACCTGCAGTGTCAGGGTGAAGCCCGGCCTGACCAGCCCGACAATGGGCGTTATGGAAAAGCCGGTCCCGGTCTCATAGGTGTCCAGAGCGCCGATCACCTCGACAAATGACCGCTCGAGGCCGACCTCCTCCCAGGTCTCGCGCAGCGCCGTATCGACCGGTCCGGCGTCGGAGTCGTCGACCCGGCCGCCAGGAAACGCCACCTGTCCCGCATGGCTGCTGAGATGATCGGCCCGCTGGGTGAGCAGCACCGTGGCGCCGTGCGGGCGGTCGATGACCGGCACCAGCACGGCGGCCTGGCGCAGCACGCGGTCGGGCGGCAGACCGGCGTGTATATGAGGAGTCAGATCGTAGTCGCTGGCCGGCGCAGGGCGGACGGGCGCGCTTGGGCCAGCGATACCAGGCACATCGAGAAGCCGGCCGTGGAACAACTCGCGCAGCATGTTCAGGTGGACGCGTCCAGGCTGCCGATGACGAAGAAATGGCCGCGGCTGGCGATGCCGAGCACGGTCCTGCCGTCAATTACCCGCTCCTCGCCGGCATCGACGAGCTGGTAAAACACCGGGCGAGCGATCAGCGCCCACAGATTCTTGCGCACCAGCACATAGGGAGACGGCTCGGCGGTCTCCGGGTCGATCTCGACCCGGATCGGATTGTCGGGCCCGGCGACCACCTCGTCGTCCACATTGGTGCGGAAGACGATGCCCTGGTCCGGGCCGGGTTCGTGAATGTCGGCCTCGACGGCGACGAACGGCGCGTCATCGACCTTGATGCCCAGCTTCTCGACCGGCGTGACCAGGAAATACTGCTCGCCGTCGCGACGGATGACTGTGGAGAACAGCTTGACCATCCGCTTGCGGCCGATCGGCGAGCCCATGTAGTACCAGGTGCCGTCGCGGGCGATACGCATGTCGATGTCGCCGCAGAAGTCCGGGTTCCACTTGTCGACCGGTGGCAGCTTCTTGTCCTGAAGCCGGGCCATGATCTCCGCCAGATTACGCATCGACTCTCCGGTTTTCGCGTCGGTCACGGCGCAGCCTCCCGATGGCCGGCAATCTCGGCCGGCTCGGCGCCGGCGTCGGCCGGCTTCTCGATGAGGCCTTCCAGGCCAGCTGCGGCGCCCTCGGCCAGTTCGCGGATCAGCACCCGGTTAGGATCGACCGGACCGGGCAGGCGCAGCCCTTCAGCGCCTTCGCGGTGGAAACCGACACGGCTGTAATAGGGCAGGTCGCCGACCAGAATGACGATCCGGTGGCCAAGTTGCCTCGCCCGCTGGAGACCGACGCGCATCAGGCCCATGCCGATGCCGCGGCCGGCATAGGCAGGCTCGACAGCCAGCGGTCCCAGCAGGATCGCAGGCACCGCCTCGCCCTCCGCCCGCAGCGGCCGCACCTGGATGGGCCAGAATTGCAGGCTGCCGCGCAGCGCCTTGTTATCGAACGCGACGAAGCCCAGATCTTCCAACGGCGAGACACCCTCGCGCAGGCGATACACCGTTTTCTTGTGCCGGTCTGGGCCGAACGATCTGTCGAGCAGGGCCTCGACGGCGGCCGGGTCGGCTTCGCGGTAGGGACGGATGCGGATCATGAGCCGCCAATATACAGGAAATCGGCGCGAGCCCAAGGAATCGACATCGGCCTGTCACAAAAGCCGAACGTCACTTGCCCGCGGGCGGCGCACCGTCCCGCAGCAGCTTGTAGACCAGGCTGTCGTTGAGCGCCTGGTACGACGCATCGACGATGTTGGGCGAGATGCCGACGGTGAACCAGCGGTTGCCCCTGGAATCGCCGCTTTCGATCAGCACGCGGGTCGTCGCCTCGGTGCCGCGCGTGTTGAGGATGCGCACCTTGTAATCGATCAGCTGCAGGTCCTCGATGAACGACGAATAGCGGCCCAGGTCCTTGCGCAGGGCCTGGTCGAGGGCGTTCACCGGCCCGTTACCCTCGCCGGCCGAGATCAGGTTCTCGCCGTCGACCGTGAGCTTTACCGTGGCCTCGGCGACGGTGACCATCTCGCCCGCCGCGTTGTGGCGGCGTTCCACCAGCACGCGGTAGCTCTGGGTGTCGAAGAACCGGGGCAACTGGCCCAGCGCACGGCGGGCGAGCAGCTCGAAGCTGGCCTCGGCGCCGTCATAGGACAGGCCCTGAGATTCGGCTTCCTTGACCTCGTCGAGCAGGCGGCTGATGCCCGGATGATTGTTGGGGACCGTCAGACCTAGCTCGTCGAGCCGCTGGATGATATTGGAGCGGCCGGCCTGGTTGGACACCAGGATCTTGCGCGCGTTGCCGACGGACTCGGGCGTCACATGCTCGTAGGTATGCGGATCCTTGGCGACCGCCGACGCGTGCAGGCCGCCCTTGTGGGCGAAGGCGTTGTCGCCCACATAGGCCTGGTGCCGGTTCGGCGCGCGGTTGAGAATCTCGTCCAGCACATGCGAGACATGCTTCAGCTTGCGCAGGTTTCCCTGCGGGATACCGGTCTCGAAACGCTCCGCGAAGTCGGGTTTCAGCATCAGGGTCGGGATCAGCGAGATCAGGTTGGCGTTGCCGCATCGCTCGCCCAGACCATTGATGGTGCCCTGAAGCTGGCGCACGCCGCCCAGGATCGCGGCCAGCGAGTTGGCGACCGCGTTCTCGGTGTCGTTGTGGGCGTGAATCCCCAGCCGGTCGCCGGGGATTTCCTTCACAACCTCGGCGACGATGCGGGACACTTCGTGCGGCAGGGTGCCGCCATTGGTGTCGCACAACACCACCCAGCGCGCGCCCGCCTCGGCGGCCGCGTGCAGGCATTGCATGGCGTAGGACGGGTTCGCCTTGAAGCCGTCGAAGAAGTGCTCGGCGTCGAGCAGGGGCTCACGGCCGCGCTTCTTGATCTCGGCGATGGACGACCCGATGATCGCCACGTTCTCCTCGCGCGGAATGCCCAGAGCCACGTCGACCTGGTAGTCCCAGCTCTTGCCAACGATGCAGATCGCCGGCGCGTCGGTGTTCAGCAGGGCCGACAGCCCCGGATCGTTGGCGGCGCTTTGCCCGGGCCTCTGGGTCATGCCGAAGGCGGTGAAGGTGGCGTGCGTCAGCCTGGGCGGCGCAGCGAAAAAATCGGTATCGGTCGGGTTCGCGCCCGGCCAGCCGCCCTCGATATAGTCCAGCCCCAGTGCATCCAGCTCGGCGGCGATGCGCTGCTTGTCATGCACGGAAAAGTCGACGCCCTGGGTCTGGGCGCCGTCGCGCAGTGTTGTGTCGAATAGATAAAGCCGCTCGCGGGCCATGATTTCAGTCTTTCTGTCCCCGTGTGCCGGAGCCCTGCGGGCTTCCTGGGCACGGGCGGCAGCTTACACTACCGCCTCAACTCCGTTCACCCCGAAGGGTTGTTGGACCAGAAACTGCTACCCTCGCCGCCAGGTGGTCCCCTGCGGGCCATCCTCAAGGATGACGCCCTCTTCGGCAAGGGTGTCTCTAATTCGATCAGCCTCGGCGAAGTGTTTGTTCTTTCGCATTTCAATGCGTGTTGCGATGAGAAATTCGATCTGAGATTCGGACATACCTCCGCCCAAATCCCCCCCAGTAATCTTGAACGCTCCCGGCTCTGCATTGAGAACGTGGTGGCGCCGCTTCAGCCAGTCGTCCGGGGCGCTGCCGAACAGGCCGAGCGCCTTGCCGCCGGCCAGCAGCAGCGCCTTGTACTTGCCGCGCGTCGGGTCGTTCTTGGCCTTGTTGGCCCTGGTGGCGAGTTCGTGCAGCGCGGCCAGCGCCAGCGGCGTGTTCAGGTCGTCGAGCAGCGGGTCGAGCACGCTCTCGGGAACATCGGCCTCGTCGGTTTCAATGTCCGCGAACGCCTTCAGGGTGCGATACAGCCGGTCGAGGCTTTCGCGCGCCTGCTGCATGCCCGCCTTCGTCCAGTCGATGGGCTGGCGGTAATGGGTCGCCAGCATGGTGTAGCGCAGCACCTCGCCCGGCCAGTCGGCCAGCAAGTCGCGCACCGTGAAGAAGTTGCCCAGCGACTTGGACATCTTCTCGCCTTCCACCATCAGGAAGCCGTTGTGCATCCAGTAGCGCGCATGCGGCTCGCCGGAATGGGCGCAGGCGCTTTGCGCCACCTCGTTCTCGTGGTGGGGAAAGATCAGGTCGATGCCGCCGCCATGGATGTCGAATACCTCGCCGAGGTGAACCTCGCTCATGGCCGAACACTCGATGTGCCACCCCGGACGGCCGCGTCCCCAAGGGCTGTCCCAGCCCGGCAGGTCCGGCGTCGATGGCTTCCACAGCACGAAGTCGGCCGGATCCTTCTTGTAGGGCGCCACTTCGACGCGGGCGCCGGCGATCATCTCGTCCATGGACCGGCCGGAAAGCTGGCCGTAGCTCGGGTCGCTCGACACCGAGAACAGCACGTGGCCTTCGGCCTCGTAGGCGTGGCCGCGCTCGATCAGCTTCTGCGTCATCGCGATCATCTGGGCGATGTGCTCGGTCGCGCGCGGCTCGATGGTCGGCCGCAGCGCGCCCAGCGCGTCCATGTCCTCGTGATAGGCGGCGACGGTGCGCTCGGTGATGGTGCGGATGTCTTCGCCGGATTCCGCGGCGCGGGCGTTGATCTTGTCGTCGACGTCGGTGATGTTGCGGACATAGGTGACGGCGTCGGCGCCGTAGAGGTCGCGCAGCACCCGGAACAGCACGTCGAACACCACGACGGGCCGCGCATTGCCGATATGGG
>CAMBYA010000183.1 GCA_945872035.1 Rhizobium sp. Q54 | reverse complement strand
GGCGTTGATGGCCGGCTCAATGCCCGGATCCGGACCGATCAAGCCGCGCCTGTCCGCCCGCCGCAGCCGCCGCGCAGGAGCCGGCAGGGTCAGCAGCTCCCAGGTCCGGCTCAACCCTGCGCGCATGGAACCATCGCGAAGTATTCTATTCCAGAGGACCGGCCGGCTTCTCCGGCGGCTCCTTGCGATTCTCGCGCATGGACTGTACCGCGACGACCGGCAGCAGGATGGCGTAGATCGCCGCAAGCCCCACATAGGTCGCCCAGAAGGAAGACGCCAGCAGCGCGGCGAGGATCACGGCGCCGACCAGCAACGGCAATACCAGCTGGCGGCTGATGCGGACGTGCTTGGTCGACAGGGTCGGCACTTTGCTGACCATCATCAGCGCCAGCACGGCCAAATATATCGAGCACGCTTCGGGCTCGCGGAAGAAATCCGATTCGGTATGGAAGGAGATGGCGAACGGCACCAGTGCGAGACCCGCCGCAGCCGGCGCGGGCATGCCCATGAAATGCTTGTGCACCGTGCCATCCTCGGCCGCGCTCTGGTCCATGATGTTGAAGCGCGCGAGCCTGAGAGCGCAGCAGACGCAGTACAGCAGCGCCACCGCCCAGCCGAAGCGCGGGACGTCGTGCAGGGTCCAGAAATACAGGATGATCGCAGGCGCGACGCCGAAGCAGATCACGTCCGAGAGCGAATCGAGCTCGGCGCCGAACTTGGAGGTTCCCTTGATCATCCGCGCGACGCGGCCGTCCAGCAGGTCGAACAGGCTGGCGAGCAGAATCGCGATCACCGCCGCCTCCCACCGCTCCTGGAATGCGTAGCGGATCGAGCTGACACCCGAACAAAGCGCCAGCACGGTGAGCACGGTGGGCGCGAGCGCCCTCACCGGCACGACCGGCGGCAATCGCCGATGGAGCGGAGCGTTCATGGTCAACGGACCTCGCCAAGCTGCGGTGGATCGACCGCTCTTTCGTCGGCCAGGATGGTTTCGCCGGCCACCGCCTTCTGGCCGACGACGACCATGGGCGACATCCCCGCGTCCAGATAGACGTCGACCCGGCTGCCGAAGCGGATGATGCCGATGCGCTCGCCAGTCTTCAGCATCTCGCCAAGCTTCACCTTGCAGACGATTCGCCGCGCCACCAGCCCGGCGATCTGGACGAACGCCACATCCTTGCCGGTCACGGTCGACATGCGCAGCGCCATGCGCTCGTTGTCCTCGCTGGCCTTGTCCAGCGTCGCATTGAGGAACAGGCCCGGGCTGTAGACCTTCTTGGTGATCGTGCCCTCGCAGGGTGAACGGTTCACGTGACAATCGAACACGTTCATGAAGATCGCGATGCGCATGCGCGGGTCGGTGCCCATTTCCAGCTCCGGTGGCGGCGGCGCCGGCCGGATCGACACGACGAGGCCGTCGGCCGGGCTGATGACCAGGCCCTCGCGCACCGGAGTCGTCCGGTCGGGATCGCGGAAGAAATAGACGCACCAGACGGTCAGCACGAAGCCGACCAGGCCGAGCGGTGCCCAGGCCCACATCAGCAGAAAGGTCACCACCGCGAAGATGGCGATGAACGGGTATCCCTCCCGATGGATCGGGACGAACACGGATTTGATGCTGTCGATGATGTTGTGGTTTTCCATTGCCTCGCCCTCTCCGGTCATTGTCCGGCAATTAGTAGTCGGCTGCCAGCGTTTCCAGCTTCTCGGCGGCCGCGACGGCCTCCTGCTGGCGTTGCCACATGGTCGCGTAGAGTCCGCCCGGCAACGCGAGAAGCCCCGCATGCGTTCCGCGCTCAACGATCCTGCCGTGCTCGAGCACGATGATCTCGTTGGCGTCGACCACGGTAGACAGCCGGTGCGCGATCACCAGGGTGGTGCGGTCGCGGGATATGGTCTTCAGCGCCCCCTGGATTTCCTTCTCGGTGTTGGTATCGAGCGCCGAGGTCGCCTCGTCCAGGATCAGGATCGGCGGGTTCTTCATGATGGTGCGGGCAATGGCGATGCGCTGCTTCTCGCCGCCCGATACCTTCAGTCCCCGCTCGCCCACATTAGTCTCGTAGCCCATCGGCAGCGAGGTGATGAAATCGTCGATGGCCGCCATCCGCGCCGCCTCGCGCACCTCCTCGAACGGCGCCTCGGGCCGGCCATAGCCGATGTTGTAGCCGATGGTGTCGTTGAACAGCACCGTATCCTGCGGCACGATGCCGATGGCGCGGCGCAGGCTGGTCTGGGTGACGTCGGCGATGTTCTGGCCATCGATGCGGATGGCGCCGCCGGTGACCTCGTAGAACCTGTACAGCAACCGGGAGATCGTCGACTTGCCCGCGCCGCTGTGGCCGACGATGGCGACGGTGTGCCCGGCCGGAACCGTGAAACTGACATCGTGCAGGATCTGACGGTCGGGCTTGTAGTGGAACGACACCGTGTCGAACACGATTTCGCCGCCGGCAGTGATGAGCGCCTCGGCGTCCGGCTTGTCCTCGACCTCGCGTGGTTCGCCCAGAAGGTCGAACATGGCTTCCATGTCGATCAGCGACTGGCGCATCTCGCGGTAAACGAAGCCAAGGAAGTTGAGCGGCAGGAAAAGCTGCACCAGCAGCATGTTGACGAACACGAAGTCGTCGATGCCGTGGCGCCCCGACGCCATGTCATAGGCCGACATCAGCATCACCACGGCCAGGCCGACGGAAATGATGGTGACCTGGCCGGTGTTGAGTAGCGACAGGCTGCTTTGATTGAGTACGGCGGCGCGTTCGTAACGCTGCATGGCCTTGTCGAAACGGCGGGCCTCGTGCTCCTCGTTGTTGAAGTATTTGACGGTCTCGTAGTTCAGCATGCTGTCGATGGCCTTGGTATTGGCCTCGGTATCCTGCCGGTTCATCTCGCGGCGGAGCTTGAGTCGGCGCTCGGTGATGCCGAACGTGAAGATCACGTAGACAACGATCGTGACGACGGTCGCGGCGGCATAGCGCCAGTCGAGCACGCCCCACATCATGGCCGCGACAAAGCCGATCTCCAGGATAGTCGGGATGATGTTGAAGATCATGAAGCGCAGGGCGAAGTCGATGCCCTGGGTGCCGCGCTCGATCACCCGGCTGAGACCGCCGGTGCGCCGGTCCAGGTGAAAGCGCAGTGACAGCGCGTGGATGTGGCGGAACACCCTGAGCGCCACCCGGCGCAGCGCCTGCTGGCCGACCTTCGCGAATATCATGTCGCGCAGTTCGCCCAGCGACGGCGCCAACATTCTGGCAATGCCATAGCCGAGGATCAGGAAGACGGGAATCGCGAAGGCGGGAGATCCCACGATGCCGCCCTGATGCGTCAGGCTGGCGACGACTTCCTTGTAGACCAGCGGGATCGCCACGGTCAGGCCCTTCGATGCGGCGAGCAGGACCAGCGCGGCGACGACGCGCGCCTTCATGTCCGGTTCGCCCGCGGGCCAAAGGTATGGCAGCAGGGTCTTGACGGTCTTCAGGTGATGGCGCTCACGCTTCGGCGCGCGCTCGTCGATTTCGGAATCCATCGCGGCTATATAGCACAGCGCGGGCCGGTTGAAGCGATCGGTTGGGGCAAAGCGAAGAGGCCCCGGCGTGAACCGGAGCCTCTCCTTTCCGGCATGGCGTCAGCCGTTACCTCGGGCGGTCCCGGTCCCGGTCTCGACCATCGCCGTCACGGTCGTTGCCGTCATGGTCGCTCCACCAGTTGCGCTTGGGACCGTAGTCATTCCAGCGGCGGTCCCAGTTGTCGCGGTCGCGGTAGAAGCCGCGTCCACGGTAGTGGTTGTCCCAGTAGTTGCCGACGGTGAACGTCACGGTCGGAACGCCCCAGGGCATGCCGTAGACGACGCGGCGGCCATTACGCTCGGCGACGACGTCATCGCCGATCACCCAGCCGCGACCGCGCGGCGTAGACACGTCGCACCAGGACCAGTCGCGCAGACAGCCGTTGATCTCCAGTCGCACGCCCGAACGGGCATAGGCGACGGTCGGGTAGTCATAGTCGGGGCCGGCCTTCACCTCGAGCCGGTCGGTCGCATAGCCCGGCACGGCATTGGCCGGGGCCGAGACAAGAACCGCCGCGCCAAGGGCGATGGCGGCGGCAGTAACGGTCTTCCTGATCATTTCGGTCTCCTCTCACCGGTTTTTACGGACCGGAGGCGGCTTTGCCGCACGCCCGAACCGAACTGAAGAACGTCGGCTTGTCCGAGTTGTTCCGGGCCCCACCACTCTTTTTTATGTTTCCCGCGGAGTTTCTCCCAGACAATACATATTATGTTACAATCCCCATTCCATTCATAATTTACATTAATATTATTTCCATGAATGATAAAATGATTTCTATTTAAACAATTATACTAATTAATTAAAGCTTAACGTGCCGGTATCAATGTTTTTTAATTGACATTTATCTTTGACGCTCGATATCCGGGCGAAGAATTTCCGATGCATCGTCGTTCAATGGGAACACGTGCTGAACGAAGCTCTGATACTCAAGAAGGCACTCACCCCTCGCCGCCATCGCTCTGGGCGCATCCGTCGTGACGTTCAGGCCGAGCATCGCGGTCGCCGGCTTATGGACGGTGCGGCGTGGAATGTCCCGACCTTCCAGTTCAGCTTCGGCTCTTATTGGGACAGTCACTATCGTGGACGCCCGTTTTACCGGGAGCGGGTTCGCTGGGAGCACCACTGGCATGACCATGACCGCCGCGTAGACGACGACTGGCGCGACAACAGCAACTGACAGGTTGGGCCAGTAGGAGAGCACCGGCGATGCCGGGGCTCTAGCAAGGACGGAACCGATCGTGAGATCGCGACGTTCGCACACCAAGTGCGGAGCCGAATGCCAGCCGCACGGGAAACAACAAAGCTCTTGGAGAGAACCATGTTTCGCAAGTCAATCGCCGCCGCGGTGCTTGTCGCCGGCGCGGCACTCGTCCCCGCCGCAGCCCAGGCTGCGACAGGCTTCACGACCCAGCCGACCCAGCTGCGCGCAGGGCCGGACTACGATTATCCCACGATCCGCATGATCAACCCTGACCGCCGTGTCGAGATTTTCGGCTGCCTGAACGATTGGAGCTTTTGCGACGTCGGCTACCGCTCGGATCGCGGCTGGGTGGACGCCCGCGATGTCGTGGTCGATTATCGGAGCCGTCGCACCAGACTGATCGACGCAGGTCCCTATGTCGGCATCGGCTTCCTGTCGTTCAGCTTCGGCAACTACTGGGACAACTATTATCGCGGCCGCCCGTTCTATCGCGAACGTGGCCGCTGGGAGCGCCATTACCACGACAAATATCGGACCAGTTGGGGCCCGCGCCGCGACCGCGACTGGAACGACGGCAATCACCGCGACCGCGACTGGAATGACCGGGACCGCCACGATGGCCGCGACCGTAACGACCGTGACGGGCGTGACCGGAACGACCGCGATGGACGCGATCGCAGCGACAACGACCGGCGCGACAATGACCGGCGCGACAACGACCGGCGCGATTACGACAACCGCACCGGCTACAAGGGCGCGCCGAACAATCCGGCCGTAACCACGCCGACGCATCAGCCCCGGCCGGGCCTGAACGAGCGTGACAACG
>CAMBYA010000182.1 GCA_945872035.1 Rhizobium sp. Q54 | reverse complement strand
CGGCCCGACCGGTTGAACTGGACGTCCAGCATGAAATCGATCGTGTCGAGCGAGAAGCTGGACGCGATCAGTGTCCCCAGGGCGACGGCAATGCCAAAGCAGGTGACGGCGGAGCGCCGCCAACTGCGCTCGAGCGACCGCAGCACCATTCGCGCCGGAGGCGAAAGAAGCCGCGCCATGCCAAGCCGCTCCAGCAGCAGCGGCCGGTAAATGGGCGGTGGTTCCGGTCGCATGGCTTCGGCAGGCTTCAGCCGCATGACCCGTCCAATCGCGCCGATGGCTCCGAGCAAGGCAATCCCGAAGGCGAGAGCCAGCGATGTGATCAGCACCCAGGGCGCCAGTTCGTAGTGCAGCTCTGGAAACCGGTAGAAGCGCGCATACATGCCGGCCATGCCGTGGCCGAACCAGACGCCCGCGCCGATCCCGGTCACGGCCGCCAGCAGGGCGATGGCCGCGGCGAATTTGGCATAGTGGCGACCCACCTCCATGTCGGTCAGGCCAAGCGCCTTCAAGGTACCGATCTCCTCCCGGTCGAGCGTGATCAACCGGGTCAGGACGGTGTGCAGAAGAAAGCTGGCGACCGTCAGGAAGATCGCCGGCAGGACCGCCGCCATCACCTCGAGCTGGTCGAGTTCGCTACGCAGGAACATGTCCGAGGTATGGTCCTCGCGCCCATAGGCGCCCAGGCCGCCGTTGCGACGGGTCAGGTCATCGACGGCCTGGATCACGTCCGGTACCGACGCGCCGGGCATCAACGACAACACAGCATCGTTGAAGGCGCCGTCCATGTCGTGCGCCGCCTCCAGCGCCTCGCGCCCCATCCACATGATGGCGAACCGCTTGTTGTCCGGAAACAGCGCCCCGGGAGGCAGGGCGTAAACGAACTCGGGTGAAATGGCCACGCCCACGATCTCCAGTTCCCGGCGATGGCCGCTGATCAACGCCGAGAGCCGGTCGCCGGGTCCAAGGCCCTGCGCCTCGGCGAAAGCATCGCCGATCACCACTTCATTCTCCCGGTAGGGCTCCACAAGACGGCCGGCGCGGAGGTGAAGCCGATTGACCTGGGGCAGGCGTCCTTCCGGCAGCGACATCAGCTGGGCGGTCGCAGGCTCGCGCATGCCGGGGACGTCGATAGTCGCGCCGACGGTCACCCGCGTCTCCACGCGCGCGACGCCCGGAATGTTGGCGAGGCGCCGCGACAATCCTTCCGGCGCCCGCTTGACTCCGACGAACACATCGGCGAACCGGTACTGCTCGTAGTAGAGCCGCCTGGTCTCGTCGAGCGAGTGGATCAGGCCGATACTCATCACGAACGTGGCGATGCCCGCGCCCATCACGAGACCGATGGCCACGACCTGGCTGGCCATCGATCGCAGGTTCCGCATCAGCTTCAGGTCGAGCACCGCCATGGATCACCAAGACACTTCCGAAGGCTTCAGACGCCGCTCGTTCCGAGTGATCCTGCTGATGCGGCCGTCAGCGAAATAGATCACCCGGTCGGCCAGTTCACGAATCGCGGCATTGTGGGTAATGACCACCGTCAGGGTGCCGAGTTCGCGGTTTACCCGGTCCAGCGCCTCCAGCACGACAACGCCAGTCGTGATATCGAGCGCGCCGGTCGGTTCATCACAAAGGAGCACGTCCGGCCGCTTCGCGACGGCGCGCGCGATGGCGACCCGCTGCTGCTCACCACCCGAAAGCTGGGCCGGAAAGTGATTGATCCGTTCGCCGAGCCCAACCAGCGCCAGTGCCTCTTCTGGGGACAGCGGGTCGGGTGAAATCTCGGTGACGAGCGCCACGTTCTCACGCGCGGTCAGACTCGGGATCAGATTGTAGAACTGGAACACGAAGCCGACATGGTTGCGCCGGTAGAGAGTCAGGTTCCTGTCACCCACCAGGGTCAAATCATCGCCCCGGAAGTACACGTGCCCCGCGGTCGGCGAGTCGAGGCCGCCGAGGATGTTGACGAGGGTGGACTTGCCGCTGCCCGACGGGCCGAGCAGCACCACGAACTCACCCTCCATCAATTCGAGGTCCACCCCGCGCAACGCCTGGACCTGCACCTCGCCCATGTCGTAGACCTTGGTCAGGCCCTCGACGCGGAAAGCTGGTTGCTGGACGCCCTCTGCCATGACGTCACCCTCGCACGCCATTCCGCAGAAAACCTTGCGCGGGATCAATCCGGTATGGAGCGACCTGGGATCAGACCAGCGCCTTGGGGCTGTCGAAGGCGACCAGGTCGCCGGCCTTCGCCTTGGCCCAGGTCTTCTCGTCGAACTCGATGACGGCGAGGGCGGCGGTCGGGAACTTGTCCTCGATTTCGTCGCGCCGTCCGGCCGGGTCGCCGGATGACAGCTTCAGCGCGGCGAGTTGCATGCCGGGGTTGTGCCCGATAACCAGCAGGGTCGAGACCTCGTCGGACGCGCCGTGCACCAGTTCGGCGATGGTCTTTGGATCGGCAAGGTAAAGCTCGGGGCGGAAGTCCAGCTGCACGGGCGCCTGCAACGCCGTCAGCACACGCTGCGCCGTCTCGCGGGTGCGGACGGCCGGCGAGCAGAGGATCAGGTCGGGCATCAGGCCGCGCTGGCGCAGATAGGCGCCCATCAACGCGGCTGCGCGCTGGCCGCGGTCGTTGAGCGGCCGCTCGTTGTCCGGCTGGTCCGGGTTGTGCCAGTCGGACTTGCCATGCCGAAGCAGCAACAGACGCTTCAAGGGAGTTCTCCTCTTGCTTTCCGGCGCACCATACAGACCGACCGTGTCGTTCCCGTGAATGCAGGTTCGGGCCGCCGGTGCGGCAGGCTAGTGGGGCAGCTTGCGGTTGAGTGCGGCGACACCGCGCTCAATGGCCGCCGCCACCAGGCGGTCGATGTCCAGCGCGTGGCGAATCATTTCCAGCAGACGCAGCTCTTCCTGGCCAACCTTGCCGTCGCTGATCGCCACGGTGCAGGCGACGGCGTAGGCCGTGTCGCGCAGGCCCGTCGGCAACGCCTCGCTCACCAGTCCCAGGACAGTCTCCAGCCCCTCGCCGTGCTGCAGGATGTCGCTGCAGGACCGGACGGCAGACAGCAGCTTGCCGCGGTCGTAGTCCCGGAATGCGGGCAGGCCGGCGACCGTGTTCGACATGGCATCGATTTCGGCGCCGGCCATGTTCGAATCCGCGGCCGCGACGATCACCATCAGGTAGACGAACGCGGAATGGGGCGTAAGAACCGGGTCGCTCAACGAAATGATCCTGCCTTGTTGGGGTCGCGCCAACATAGGGGCGCATCGGGACGCCTTCAACGACTATCGGCCGGCACCGCCGAGCGAAGGAAAGCGCCGGTGATCTCGACCGCCTCGGCAAGGCCGACGCGGGCCACCTGGACGTCTTCCGGGAAGGCGCCGAGCAGGCGGCTGGGCATGGCGCTGTCGAGCATGACGAACACGCCCCGGTCGCCGGCGCGGCGGATCAGCCGGCCGAACGCCTGCTTCAGCCGCAACCGGGTCAGCATGTCGTCGTAGCGGTTGCCGCCGAAGGCGTCGCGGCGGGCGCGGTGCAGGATCGACGGGCGCGGCCACGGCACCCGGTCGAACACGATCAGCCGCAGCGCGTCGCCCGGCACGTCGACGCCGTCGCGGATGGCGTCGGTCCCCAGCAGGCAGGAGTTCTCCTCGGCGCGGAAGATGTCGACCAGCGTGCCCGGATCGAACGCATCCACATGCTGGGCATAGAGGCCGATGCCCTGCTGGGCGAGCGGCGCGGCGATCCGGCCGTGGACGTCCCGCAACCGGCTGATGGCGGTGAACAGGCCGAGCCCGCCGCCGCCCGCCGCCTCGAACAGCGCGCGGTAGGCGCCAGCGACCTGCTGGGCGTCTGTCCGCTTGACGTCGCGCACCACCAGCACCCTGGACTGGGCGCCGTAGTCGAACGGCGACTTGTGGCTCGACCGCTTCGCCGGCAGCACCAGGTGATTGAAGCCGGTGCGCAGCTCGGCGTTGCGCCAGCCGTCCTGGTCGACACCTTCCCCGCCCGCGTCGTCGCGAAGGGTCGCCGAGGTGACGACGACGCCATGAGCCGGCGACAGCACCACGTCGGCGAACGGCTTGGTCGGGTCGATCCAGTGCCGGTGCAGGCCCACGTCATATTCGCGCTGGCCGCCGCGCTCGACCGAGAACCAGTCGACGAAGCCCTCGGCCGTGCCTTTCTCCAGGTCGCGCAGCATGGCGCGCCACGGCAGGACCATGGCGTCGACCCGCCGGGTGATGCCGCCGCGCGCCGCCTCGAGACGTGTGCGCTCGGCGCTCTCCAGTTCCTCGGACTCGTCGGCCAGGCGGTTGCCGATGACGCGGGCGAGCTGCTGCATGGGCACGGTCAGCTCGGCCAGCGCCTGCTCCAGCGCGCCCGCAGCGGCACGCAGGGCGTCGGACAGCGTATGCGTCGCCGCTTCCAGCGTGTAGGGATCGTCGGGACGCTGGGCGCGGGCGTAGACATGGGTCCGCACGGCGGCGAAGAACTGTTCGGCGGCGCCCTGCGCGGCGGCGCTGGCAATACGGCCGAGCCAGCCTTCCCCTGGCAGCGCCGCGGCGGCGCGGATCGCCTCGCGCATCAGGGTCTCGGATTCCGGATGCAGGGCCAGCAGGTCGCCGATGCGCGCCTCGATGCCGCGCGCCCGGCCGCGCCTGCCGCCTTCCGGGCCGCGCACCCAGCGGCGCAGCTCCACCGCCTCCAGCCCCGACAGATGGGCCGAGAACGCGCTGTCGGCGGCGTCGAACAGGTGATGGCCCTCGTCGAACACATAGCGGGTCGGCTTGTCCTCCTCCGGGCCGTAGAGCGCGGCGCGGATCATCACCAGCGCATGGTTGGCGATCACCAGGTCGGCGCCCTTGGCCTTGCGGGACGAGTGCTCGATGAAGCAGCTGCGCCAGTGGGCGCAGGCCGCATAGACGCATTCGCCACGCCGGTCGGTCAGGCCCGACGCCCGGCCCGCGCCGATCCGCTGCAGCAGCCAGGCGGGCAGGTCGCCGCCGACCATGTCGCCGTCGCGGCTGTAGCGCGCCCAGCGCACCACCAGCGCCAGCCGCACCAGGTTCTCCGGCGTCATCTGGGCGCGGCCGACCGCTTCCTCCAGGTTGAGCAGGCAGAGATAGTTCTCGCGGCCCTTGCGCACCACCACCTTGCGTGCCTTCACGCGGCGGTCGGGGAACAGCCGGTCCAGTTCCTGGTCGAGCTGGCGCTGCAGGTTCTTGGTGTAGGTCGACAGCCAGACGGCGCCGTGGTTGCGCTCGGCCCACAGGCTCGACGGCGCGATGTAGCCCAGCGTCTTGCCGATGCCGGTGCCCGCCTCGGCGATCACCGCGTTGGGCGCCGAGACGATCTCGCGCGGCTCGAACGCGGCGGTGACGACGCCCGCGTAGTCCCGCTGGCTGGTGCGGTCCTCGGCGCCCTGGCCGAGCAGCGCCGTCAGCCGGTCCTGCACCTCGCCCGATCCAACCGGGAAATCGTCTGGCGGCGGGCGCGGCGCCATGTCTTCCCATTGCGGCAGCCGGCGCCAGACGTCGAGGCCGCTGCCCGCGTCCTCGCCGGAGGCGGGCGCGCCCAGCGCGGCGGTGACCCAGGCGCCCCAGGCCCAGCCCGCCCGCGCCATGGTGCGGGCCAGGCGCTGCGCCTCGGGCC
>CAMBYA010000181.1 GCA_945872035.1 Rhizobium sp. Q54 | reverse complement strand
GAGTCGCCAGCTTGATGAAATCCCGCGAATTGCGCGTCAGGCCGGGCAGGCAGACCACCGGCGTGCCCCTGGCCGCCGGGTCGCCGAAATCGCGGTAGAACAGCTCCAGGCCGTCGGCGGACCGGTAGGTGGCGGTGCGCTCGGTCAGTGCGGTGCTCGACATGGCTGGTTCCCTCCCAGGAGTTATGCGAGTATGCCGCCACTGCCTCCTAAGTGCGAGTTTTGCTTGATAGACTCCGGCACCGAACCCGCTCTGGGCCGCTGGGCCACCCTCAAGGACGCTGCAAGCGTTCTGGAAACGCAACCGGTAGACCTGCTCAAGCAGGTCAAGAAGGGCAAGCGGCGCGCCACCAAGATCGGCAACAACTGGTTCGTCTACCTGGATGCCGCGGTGCAGCAGGCGGCGACCGACCGATTGCGCGCCGTCGAGGAGAAGCATGCCGTGCGCAAGAAGGCGCTGGATCGCCTGCGCAAGGAGAACGAGCAGCTGCGCGCTGATATTGCCGCTGCCCGCAAAGCTGCCCCGGCGGAGGCGACGCCGCCGGAAGGCATCGGCCGCCAGCTCGCGCCGCTGCTCGAGGGCATCGAGCGCCATCACCGCAGCATGAACGCCGAGATCGAGTTCCTGCGCTCCGAGCTGGTCGCCACCCGCCAGCAGCATGCCGATGAAATGCGCCGCAAGGACATCCTGCTGCAGCAGGCGCACAAGACCCTGCAGGACGTGGTCAAGCTGGGCCTGCCCGGCCCGAAAGCCCCACCGGCCGCGCCGGCGCCGGAAGTGGACCGGCTCCGGCAGGATCAGGCGCGGATGTCGCGGGTGATGGGCGAGATGTCGGAGCTGCTGACGCTGATGTATACAAGGCTCAGGCGGCCGGGCCAGTAGTGCCTCGCCCCTAAATCAATCGACTTTTTCTTTGTGTTGTCACCCCGGACTTGTTCCGGGGTCTGTGTTCGTGCAGGTCCGCGTGTCGCAGTGTGCGCCACAGGCCGCGGAGCAATATCCACATGCCCTTTCCTGGCCCGAGACAGACCCCGGAACAAGTCCGGGGTGACAAAGAGGGGGCGATGGTGAAGAAACCCGGTCGTCGCCTCCCAACCTCGCTTGCAGAAGCGGCGATGGCGAGGCGAACATCGACTAAACCTGATGCCTCAGCGGATGTAGAACTCGACGGGAACCACCAGCTCGACCTGCTGATCGGGCATTTCCGGAGGCATGGCCGGCAACGGCGACGCGCGCTGCACCATCTTCAACGCGGCGTCGTCAAGCACGGGATAGCCGGACGTCTTGTGCAGCTTGCTGCCATGCACCCGGCCCTGACGATCCATCACGAACCAGACCATGGCGGTGCCCTGGGTGCGCCTGGAGCGGGCTTCGCCGGGATAGCGCTTATGCCGCTCCAGCCAGGCCAGCACTCGGCCGAAATAGTCGTCCTTCGCCTTCACCGCGCCGGGATTGGGCGGTGGCGGAGGCGGCGGGGGTGGCGGCGCCTCGGGCACCACGCTTTCGGCCACCGACGTGGCGGCGCTGGCGATTACCGCCGGCGGCGGCTCGATCGACGGCTGCGGCACCGGCTGCGGCGGCGGGGTTTCCCGTACGACCGGCTTGGGCTCCGGCTTCGGGTCCGGCTTGGGGGCCTCGACCTTCGGCGCTGGCGGCTCGGGTAGCGGCGCCATGGTCAGGGTGATCGGGATTTCCTTCGGTTCCACAGGCGGTGCGCCCGACGGCATGCTCATGGCGATGCCGATTCCGGCGGCGTGCAGCGCCAGCGCGGCCAGCGTCGAGAGGTGCCGTACCGTCGTCATGGCGTCACTTCCCGCCCGGGCGCTCTGCGATCAGCGAGATATTGGCGAAGCCGGCCTCGCCTACCGTGCCCAGCAGATCCATCACCGAGCCGTAGTCGACGCCCTTGTCGCCGCGCACGAAGATCACGTCGCCGCCGCGTTCCGGCGCCAGCGCCTGGAGGCGTGTCGTCAGCTCGTCGGCGGTCAGCTTCTCGTCCTTCAGGAAGATCTCGCCGTCCCTGTTCAGGCTGACGACCAGCGGTTCCTCTGGACGGTCCACGTTCTGGGCGGTCAGCTTGGGCAGCTCCAGCGGCACGTTCGTCAGCATCAGCGGAGCGGTGATCATGAAGATGATCAGCAGCACCAGCATGACGTCGACCAGCGGCGTGACGTTGATCTCGGCCAGCGGCTTGTAGCCGCCGCCGTCGTCGAAGCTCGGGGGATCGAGAAGTCCGCCGGCCATGTCAGGCGGTCCGGCGCAGCACGGGGTGCGTCTCGGCGCGGAGCAGGCCCTTCGCGATGCCGACGATCAGGGTGTTGATCTCCTGGCCCAGCCGGCCCAGGTCCACGGCCAGCTTGTTGTAGGCGATGACCGCCGGGATGGCGGCGGCCAGGCCGATGGCGGTGGCGAACAGCGCCTCGGCGATGCCGGGGGCGACCACGGCCAGGCTGACATTCTGGGCGCTCGCGATGTTGGCGAAGCTGTGCATGATGCCCCACACCGTGCCGAACAGGCCGATGAACGGCGCGGCGGAACCGACCGTCGCCAGGAACGGCAGGCCCTGCTCGACCTTGCGCAACTCGGTCGCCAGGGCGATTCGCATGGCGCGCTCAATGCGGTCGCGCAGTTCCGTGCGGGTCTCGTCGCCCAGACGGTCGGCGGCCTCGGCGTGGGCCGCCTCCAGGATCACCTTGCCGATGCCGGTCGCGCCAGGGGCCGTGCCGGTGGCCGCGGCCTGGTGCAACTGACTGATCTGCTTGCGTAAACCAGCGAGGCGGATGGCCTTTTCGATAATGATTGACCAGCACATCACCGACAGCAGGATGAGCAGGGCGATGACCGCCTTGACGACAGGGCTGGCTTCCCAGAACAGGGTCCACAGCGACAGGTCTGGATGCACGGGCATAAGCGGCGATTCGAGTTGTTGAACTGGATCCCAGCTTATTGTGTAAGTGCGAGTGATTAGCAACTATCAATTTCGACAGGGAGCAGGCGGCGCCGAGGCAGCGCTAGGTGTGGAAGCCGAAATGCCACGCCAGATGGCTCAGCCCCATCAGGATGGCATAGCCGGTCAGGCCGAAGACGAGGGCGATACCGGCCACCTTCAGGTGCCGCTTGATGCGGGTCCAGAGGCTCACGGCACTTTCGGCGCCAGTTCCGGGCGCGCGACGCCGTTCAGGATCACCTTGCCGTCGCGAAACAGCGCCTCGAGGACATAGGCGTCGCCATCCTTGCGGACGATGGCCTGTTTTTCCAGCCTGGCGATTTCCGACCTGGCGCGGGTGGCGGCAAGCATGGCGATCGTATCGTCGGGCACGTCGCGGCCCTGTTCCTGCAGCCTGGCGCGCAGGGTGCGTTCACTCTCTCGGGTCAGGGCCCAGACGAGCGCGCCTTCCGATACCCGCGCCTTGAGCAGTCCTTCGAGCCGCCTGATGATCCTGTCGGCAGAGGAATAGTCCAACGGTTCGCCGCCGGCGAAGCCCAGTTCGCCGCTCGCCGTCGCCTTGCCGGCGGGCATGTTGATCGCGACGTTTTCCAGGTATAGCCGGGTCTGCGGCCGGATGATCGCGGGGCCTTTCTGGCTGACCATCCGCTGCATTTCCGCCTCCTGCTGCGGCTCGGGCATGCCGGTTGCGACGATGCGCACGAAGTCGCCGTAGAGCTCTCCCAGCATGTTGCCATCGAGCCGCGCCAGCCGCAGACGGCCGGTGCTGCCGGTCATCCTGATCCCGTCATAGTCCAGCGCATCGATCGTCTGGTCGATCGCGATGGTGACGTCGCCGCCGGTTCCGTCGACGCCCAGCGCGGTGGCGCCCCTGTAGATCGCATAAGGCCCGTCAACGTTGACGGCGACGGTGGTGCGCAGCTCGACCGGCGAGGAGAACAGGCCGGTCAACGACTGGCCCAGGAAGCGGTCGAGGATGGCGCGCTGCGCCTCCGGCCGGTCGCCGGAGTCGAGGAACTGGTTGTACAGGTCGTAGGCGTCGTCGAGCGCGCCGGCCGACAGGTTGTTGACCGCCAGCGTCCATGTGCTGGGACCCAGGATGCCGCCCTCGAACTCGGCCCTGTCGATGCCGAGGACGAAGCTGGCGTCGAGACGGTCGGCGCCGTCGGCGACCGCCTTCACCTTGTAGTCGAGCCCGTCGATACTGGCGGATTCAGCGGACTCCGGGTTCATCAGTCGAATCTCGCGGGCGTTCGCGTCGGTTTCACCGAGCCAGACATGCCGGCCGCGCTTTTTCTGGTCGCTCTTGAGCGACATGCCGCGCACCAGCAGCAGGCGCTCATCGGCCTCCCACTTGAACAGCGGCATGTCGAGTTGCACGTTGAAGGCCCGCCGCTCTGTGCCGATGCGGCCCGAGGCGCCGTCCCACTCAACCGAGGTCTGCGGTCCCATGGCGCCGGTATAGTCGGGGTTGCTGACCAAGGTGGTCGAGCGGCCGAACAGCCCGAACGTGGTGCGGAAGGTCAGGAACGGCTTGCCCTGCAGATAGCGGGCGAGGAGCGTCTCGATCATGGTGGGCAGGCGCAGTTCGGTCTCGGCATAAGCGTAGCCGATCTTGGGAAATGAGCCCCGCAGCAGGATCGGGCCATGGCTGATGGTGTGATCGAACCGCACCGCCAGCGCGGTGCCCGGATCCAGGGCCAGCGCCCTTGCCAACGTCTGGGCGTACTGGCCTTCAAGCACCAGCCGGCTGGTGGCGTGGGAGCTGAACCAGCCGCGCTCGAAGCTGACGAGCTCGATACGGTAGGTGCCCTGCTGCGAGATGGTCTTGAGCGTGGAACGCAGCGATCGCTCGGCCGAGTATCCGATGAGTCCGGGCAGCGTGAGCAGGATCGCTGCCGCGATGCCGACCGCGGCAATGGCGCCCAGGACGCCACGCTTCATCGAGTCCCTCCCAGCAGCAGGCTTGTTTTCCCTATTGTTACCCGCCCACCGGGTGTTTGTCAGCGATATCCACGGGTTGAATGCGAACGGTGCGTTATTCGTCGCCGAGTGTGACAACTTTGCCCGGATTCAGGGTGCCGAGCGGGTCGAGTGTCCGCTTCAGGCGGCGCATGAGCTCCATCTCGACCGGGCTCTTGTAGCGGACGATCTCCTCTACCTTGAGTTGGCCCACGCCGTGCTCGGCGCTGATGCTGCCGCCCAGCATGGCGGCGATATCGTGCACTTTCTCGCTCATGGCCCCCCAGCCGTCGAGAAAGACCTGTTTGTCCATGCCGATCGGCTGGCTGACGTTGAAGTGGATGTTGCCGTCGCCCATGTGGCCGAACGGGACCGGGCGGCAGTCGGGAACCAGCGCCTCGACGGCGGCCGAGGCGGTGGCGATGAATTCCGGGATGCGGCCTATGGGAACCGAGATGTCGTGCTTGATGCTGCCGCCCGCGTGTTTCTGCGACTCGGACAGGTCCTCGCGGAGCGTCCAGAGATCGCCGCGCTGGGTCTTCGACTGGGCGACGGCCGCATCCGTTACCAGACCGCCCTCCAGCGCGCGCTCCAGCAGCGCTTCCATCGCGGCGCGGAGATCGCTGCCGGCGGACGCCGTCGTCAGGTCGATCAGCACATACCACGGCGACGGCGCCGGCAGCGGATCCCGGTTTCCCGGCATGTGATCGACTGCGAATTCGAGGCCGATGCGCGGTATCAGCTCGAACCCG
>CAMBYA010000180.1 GCA_945872035.1 Rhizobium sp. Q54 | reverse complement strand
CGTCCGGTAGCTCCAGCTGCTCGGGATGGGTCATCTCGATCATCGGGCCGTTGTAGTCCTTCAGCCAGCCGCGGACCCGGATCTTGGTTCCCTTGAACCCGGCCGGATCCATGCCCTGCCTGGCCAGCGTCCGTCGCACCTTCGCCGGCACCAGCACCGTGAAGTCGGTCTTCCAGTCGGCGCCGAAGTTCAGGTAGATACGGCCCTTCACCTCCGCGGCATCCATGACCGTACCCTCGACCAGCTGGAAGGTGTTGACCACCCTGCCCGCCCGCTCCGGTGCGACGATCGCATAGTAGGGATGCCCCCAGATGCCGAGTTTCGCGGCCCGTGCCTCGCGCTCCAGCGCGAGCATGTTGGCGGCGAGCGCCCGGTTGTCGGGAAAGGTGTAGACCCGCGCCCAGCCCAGCCGCAGCATCTCGCCTTGCACCCAGAGCCCGTCGTCGCGCTCCAGATGCGCCAGCGTGCGGCCCCAGCGATCGACGGGCTTGCTGGCCGGGCGCACAGTCAGCCTGCGGCCCAGCACGAGCTCTTCGAGCGCTTTCCGGGCCTCCTTTGCCAGCGGCCATTCCTTGAAGTTGGGCCGGTCCAGCGGCAGCTTGGGCGCCTGGAGGCCGACAAGCCTGACGGTGACGTTGTCCGAAAGCACGAGCGTATCGCCATCGGTTACGTCGGCCACCGTTGCGGTACCCGAAGGCTTCGATGCCTGCTGCGGCAATGCAACGAAGGCCGATGCCGAAAGCGGCATCGTCACGAACAGAACCCACAGAAGTAAGCGATATTTCATCGGCGCAGCCTAGCACCGCGCAGTATGTCCGTCAGGCGAAGACGGCGCCAAGCACCAGATACGCCAGCACGAGAACAACCAACAGGGGGAGCACGAGCCCCCGCAAAAATGAAAATACTACCGAGTCCATTTCCCTCAACCCCCGGGGCCGCTTCATCGTGGCGGCCCTCGAATTCTGGATAGCGTTTGAGTTCGGCAACATTAAGGCGATATTACGCCCCGGGCTGCCGTTCGCGCCCGCGGCCAAGGACTGCGTTCAGCCGCGAGTACAGCAGAGTCTACGGAATTATCAGTCAAGCAGGAGGACGCTATGGACCTGGGAATCAAGGGGCGCACCGCCATCGTCAACGCCGCATCGAAAGGCCTGGGCCGCGCTTGCGCCTTCTCGCTGGCGCGCGAGGGCGTGAGGCTGACCATCTCGGCGCGCGGCGAGGAAACGCTGCAGGCCACCGCCGCGGCGATCCGCGCAGAAACCGGGGCCGAAGTGACCACCGTGGTCGCCGATGTGGCGACCGAGGCGGGGCGCGCCGCCGTGCTGGCCGCCTGCCCCGAGCCGGACATCCTGGTGAACAACTGCGGCGGACCGAAGCCCGGCAACTTCCGTGACTGGACGCGCGAGGACTGGATCGCCGCCATCGATTCCAACATGCTGAGCGCCATCGAACTGATCAAGGCGACCATCGATCCGATGATCGACCGCCGGTTCGGGCGAATCGTCAACATCACCTCGAGCGCGGTGAAAGCGCCGATCGCAATCCTGGGCCTGTCGAACGGCGCGCGTGCCGGCCTGACCGGCTTCGTCGCCGGCATCGCCCGCCAGGTGGCCGAGCACAATGTGACGATCAACAACCTGCTGCCGGGAGTTTTCGACACCGACCGCGTGCGTGGGCCGCTCCGTGCCATCGCCGCGCAGCAGGGCAAGACCGAGGACGAGCTGCTGACCGCCGCATTCGGTCAGATCCCAGCGCGGCGGCTGGGCGTGCCCTACGAATTCGGCGAGGCCTGCGCCTTCCTGTGCGGCGCCCATGCGGGGTTCATCGTCGGACAGAACTTCCTGATGGACGGCGGCCAGACCAATTCCACGCTTTAGCGCCCCGGCGATTTCCGCTATCAGTCTCCCCGGAGCGCCCGTAGCTCAGCAGGATAGAGCACAGGATTCCTAATCCTGGGGTCGTGAGTTCGAATCTCGCCGGGCGCACCAATCCACCAAAGTTGCGCAAACCCGATCGGTGTATTGGACGGCAATGTTGATGTTGGTGTGACCCCATGACAGAGCCGCTGATCAGCTGTCTTGCCGTGACACTTCCTGTGGCGGAGCGGTTTGCGTTCCTGACAAGAAGCATCACAGACTATCAGCGGCAGACCCATAGCAACCGGGAGCTCGTCCTGGTGCTCAATGGCGGCGACCCCACGGTCGCAGAGCTGATCCGGGATCACGTGGCGGCACTGCGGGATCCAGGAATCCGGGTAGTGGAACCCGCCGGCTCGCTGACGCTGGGCGCGCTGCGCAATATCAGCATCGAACACGCCGGGGGAGAGATCATCTGCCAGTGGGACGATGACGATTTCTATCATCCCGAACGCCTCGCCCGTCAGTTCGACGCCCTGGGCGACGGCGATGCGGTGTTCCTGCGCGAGGTCATGCAGTTCTACCCGGCGGAGCGGGCGCTGTACTGCACCAATTGGCACGCAACCGAAACTCAGTCATTCCCCGGCAGCCTGATGTGCCGCGCCTCGGCCGACGTGCGCTATCCCGAGACCGGAGACGACGCCCGGCTCGGCGAGGACATGACGGTCGCCCGCCGTCTTGCCGAGACCGGCAGGGTGGTACTGCTGGCGGGCCTTCCCCATCTCTATGTCTACGTGAGCCACGGACGGAATTCGTGGCCTGAGTCGCACCACCGGATGCTGGCCAGCCGGCTCGCCCTTTCCCGCGGGCTTCTGCTGCGGCGGGAGGCGGCGCTTCGCGAGGGCCTGTCCGGCATCGATTTCGGACCGGAGGAGGTGTTTGTCCAGGGCTTCAACGGCATCGCCTTTCCGCTCGCTCAGCCCGGTGCCTGATCGCCGTCATCGACCGAAATGTCGTCGCTGAAGGCCAGCGCGCCCGAGTCGATGTCATGAATGCCCATCCGAATGCCGTCCTTGAGAGCCTGCGTCAGGACGTGCCAGCGGCGGGGCAATCTCACACTCATGGGGCCAACGAAATATCGGGGCAGGCGCTGGACGGTCATGCGGTAGTCCAGCTTGCCGGCGAAAATGCCGCGCCAGGCCCCGTCCCGTCCGCCACTCGACAGATCCCAAGACAACAGATCGAACGGCACCCATCGGCCGAGCCAGATTTCAGCCCAGAAATGATAGGTCGGGGCCGGCTTGTAGAGCATGTAGCCGCTCACGATCCGGGCCGGTATGCCGCGTGCGCGGCACAGCGACACCAGCAACGCCGCGCCGATCTCGCAATCGTACCAGCCATGGTCCAGCAGCCAGTCCATCGGCCGTCCGGCGTCGATCTCGTGGTAATGGACCGCACCGCAGATCATCCGGTCCGTCAGGTAGTCCCAGAATGCCTGGGCGGCGTCAGGAGGCGCCGCAAGGCCGCCCGCCAGTTCCTCAGCCAGCGCCGCAACCCGGGCCGTGACCCGGATGAAGCCCTCCACGGGCCGGGTGTAGAGTTCAGCCTCCTCGGCATCCAGCGCAGCCGCCCGCCCAGCGCCTTCGCTATAGGGGCGCGCGGTGAACGACGCGCGATAGCCCAGGGTTTGCAGCGGCATATCCGGTGCCTGCAATCTCGCTTCCAGACGACCCGGCGTGACGCCGAACTGAATCGATGGGTCGGCGTCGTCCAGATCGATCCGCAGATCGTCGAGGCTGGTTCCTTCGAGCGGCAAGGGAAGCCGCAGGCGAATCGACGTTCCCGGCCTGATGGACGCGAGGTTGAAGGTTCGCTGGAACGAGACCTCGAACTGTCGGGGAGGCAGCAGGGCAGGATCGCCCGGCTCGCCCGCCTCCGCCCAGCCGGCATCCTGCCGCAGCACAAATCCGCGCCCCGTGGTGAGGTACCGCGCCGACCAGAACGGATCGTCTTCGTGAAGGCCTGCCCACTTCATGAAGTTCAACACTTCTACGGGGTCGTAGTGGCGGACGCCGCTATCGTCCCCGGCAACCGGCAACCCCGCCTCCACCCATCGGTTCAAGGCGGCTCTCGTCGCCTCGACCGCCGCCGGGCGGCCGCCGCGTCGAAGGTCATCGACCCAGCCGCCGAGGAGGAGGAACTCGATGATCCGCGCTTCCTCGACGGTGCGGGTCGTGGCGTCGCCGGCGGTACCCAGACGATTCATGGTCGCGGCGATATCCGGGCTGTGGACGGGATGACAATGGCTCCTGCGGCCGATACTAATGGGGTTCGATCGCCAGACCGTCAGGATTTTTGTATATGATTGGGAGTTTGCTATCGTGACTTTCATTCCGCTTCCGAAAGACAAGGCTGGCTGTGCGCCGCGTGAATTTGTTTCTTAAGGGCAATCTCGATGTCCGGGACTCGCTTCATTCTCTGCGGCTGAACGGCTCGGTGCAGTGGAACGGGGTGAACGAGATCATTCGCGCCGACTTTCCTGAAGCGGTTGTCCGTGTGCAGCACGAGACCTGGACCAGATCCGACGCGCTGCTGGAGTCGGACGGAAACGTACCCAGCGATCTGGCCCAGAGAACGCTACCGCTTGGTGCCTATCCCCCGGCGTCCCAGTTCAGCCAGACCTTGTTCGAGACGCGCGCGGATGCCGTCGTCCTGTCCATCCAGCCCGACATTGCAACCAATCTGCTGCGCCATAGGCAGGACAACTATCTGCTGCAGCCTGGCGACATGGCGGACTACGCGCCATCGGACAGGGAATGGCTCCGCGCCCATTTCGAGCCGGTCGATGCACTCGACGTCTCTACGTCCATGGCCAATTTCAGGGATATCGTCGACCGGTGCCGGAGCCGGTCCGATGCGCCGGTCCTTGTCTACAACGTATCCGCGGTCGTCCCGGGCGATAAGATCCACTGCCATGGCGGACTCGACGATATCCTGTCGACCCGCATCAAGCGCTTCAACCTGGGCCTGATCGAGCTTTCCCAACAGACCGGCATATCCATTGTCGACGTGGACGCCATCGTCGCCCGGCACGGCGCCGACCGCCTCAAGATCGACGCGCTGCACCTGAACGCGGAAGGCTGCAGGCTCGTGGCGGAGGAGGTGGTGTCCATCCTGAGCGATCTGGGGGTTGTCCAGTGACCGCAAAGACGCCCTTTCTCAGCGTGATAATCCGCTCGAAGGATGAAGCGGACCGCCTGCGGCTGACGCTGGCCTCGCTGGAATGCCAGGCAAGGGATTGCGAGGTCATCGTGGTGGATGACGGCTCGTCGGATCATACGACTGCAGTCCTCGCCGACGCGGCGGCCGGGCTGCCGCTCCAGATCGTGCGGCATCCGTCGGCCAAGGGCCGGTCTGCTGCATCCAACGCAGGCGCCCAGGCAGCGCGCGGCGAGGTGCTGCTGTTCCATGACGGGGATACTCTCTTCAGTCCGCAGTCGTTGGCCCGACATGCCGACCTTCACGCTGCGTCGCACGGCGTCATCGGCCGCGGCGAGACAATGCATCTGCGCTGCACCCGCCCTTTCCGCGATCCGGAGCGCGGCTCGCCATGGCCGGACCAGGCGGATTCGGTTGGCCGCCGCCCGGCTGAAGAGGTGGCGCGGATGCGGGTGACCCGGGACCAGGTTCGCGGCGACTTCCGCGCAATCGACCGGAGAGCCGAATACGGCATCTATCCGGGTACCGGGCCGCGACAGCTCTACGAGCTGGAAATGGAGGCGCTGGAGAAGACGCCGGACTGCGGCG
>CAMBYA010000179.1 GCA_945872035.1 Rhizobium sp. Q54 | reverse complement strand
TGTTTCGTTTCGAATCCGGCTGCCCTACCAGCAGGCGTAAATGTTTTAAGACATTTGCGCGGGCGGGCCAAGAGGGCAGTGGGGCGAAAGCACGCCTACCGGCTCAGGTACTTGTCCATTGTCTCGTGGACGCGGCGGATGCGGGACTCCTGATAGCGGGCGAGGGTCTCGGCGCCCTTCTCGCTGGCCAGCATGCCCTCGTGCTGCCAGGCGAGGATCTGGGTGTCCTGGTCGAGCACATCGCCCATGAACGCGCTGACGCCGGGCACGTCCTTGTAGGAATTAGCCTCGGTGATGCGCACCACCTGCGCCGGATCCGGCTCCTCGCCCGGCTTGACCGGGCGGAACACGATGACATCGAGTGTGCAGCGGTTGACGTCCATGCCCAGCGGGCGGGCCTGCTGGATCTGCGGCAGGCCGGGGCCGCCATAGATGAACAGGTTCGGGAAGATGTTGTACTTCAGCGAGTCGATCACTTCGGCGTCGGACAGGTGCGACAGGTCCAGGCTGTAGGTGTCCTTGAACGTCTTGCGCATCTCGCGCGCCATGACGATGCGCGCGGTCTCGCCGTCGCCGACCTTCACCCGCTTCTCGGCCGGCACGATCTCCGGATCGCCCAGCAGCGAGCGGTCGAGCAGGTCCTGCTCGGTCAGGCCCAGCTTGGACGTGGGGCTGGAGACGGCCAGCGCGCACAGGTCGCGGCTGACATGGTCGCCGAAGATGTCGTGCTGCATGTTCCAGTCGCCGACAACGTGCGTCATTTCAGGATGCACCAGCGGCGTGTGATAGGCCTCCATGAAGGCCTCCTGCGCGGTCTTCCAGTTGCAGCTCAGCTCCTTCTGGATGTGCAGGTACGGGTACCAGTTGGTGAAGTCCCACTTGGCGAAGTGCTCGGGCACCACTTCCAGGTACTCGAGCAGCGGCACGGCGTTCAGGTCCATGTTGATGAAGATGAAGCCGTTCCAGCTCTCGACCAGCGCCTCGGGCAGCCGGTTCTTCTCGTAGTCGAGATGCGGGAACTCCCACGAACACGGCACCTCGTTCAGCGTGCCGTCCAGGTTCCAGGTCCAGCCGTGATAGGGGCACTGGATGCTGGCGGAATAGCCCGACGACTGGGACGGCTTCAGCTTGGTGCCGCGGTGCAGGCAGGAATTGTGATAGGCCTTCAGGCCGCCATCGTCCTGCCGGACGATGACGATGGAATAGCGGCCGATGTCGTAGACATAGTAGTCGCCCGGCTCGCGCACATGCTCGTCGCGGCAGGCGAATTGCCACACCTTGCGCCAGATCTTCTGCATCTCCAGTTCGAAGAACTCGGGCGAGGTGTAGCGGTAGAACGGGATGTCGTCCGTGCTCTGCGGCGGGTTGGAGCGGCGCAGCAGCACCTCGGCGGGCGGCGTGCTGTCGCCGCGGATGATGTCCTCATAGGACTTGCCGGGAGTCTTGCTCTCGATCCTGCCAACTTCCACGTTCATCCGTCGTCTCCCCAGACTGCCGAGCGTCGCTTGTTACAAACAGATGCGTCAGTTTATACCCGAATATAGTTCTGTAGTCACTGCGCTGTGTCGTCCGCCCTTCGCCTAGAGGTGGAGAACGGCCTTGGAGATGATCTCGCGCTGGATCTCCTTTGCGCCGCCATAGATCGAGGCGGCGCGCTTGTTGAGGTACTTGCCGGTCACCGCGGCACCATAGGCCGGACCCGGATAGTGGTCGTCATTGACCATGCCCGACGGGCTCGGCGGCGGCAGCGGCGAGGCGTAGTAGTCCATGGCCTCGACCGCCAGTTCGCTGATCCGCTGGTTGATCTCGACGCCGGTGGCCGAGAGCACCGAGCCTTCCGGCCCGGGCCGCTGGCCGGCGGCGACCGATGACATGATGCGCCGCTCGGTCATCTCCAGGCCCATCACGCCGATCTCCAGCTTCGACAGCTCGGTGGCGAAATACGGGTCCCTGATCAGCGGCGTTTGGCCGCTGAGCTGGCTGGCGCACATGCCGCGCAGCTTCTGGATGGCGGCCTTGTATTCGCCCGATGCGCCGCCGGCGCGCTCGAACTCCAGCAGGAATTTGCCGTAGTCCCAGCCCTGGCCTTCGGCGCCGACCCGTTGGCTGACGGGAATGCGGACGTCATCGAAGAACACCTGGTTGACCTCGTGATCGAGGCCCAGCGTGATGATCGGGTCGACCTTGATGCCCGGCGACTTCATGTCGACGAGGACGAAGGTGATGCCTTCCTGCTTCTTGCCACTGTTTCCGGTGCGCACCAGGCAGAAGATCCAGTCGGCGACGTGCGCGTTGGTGGTCCAGATCTTCGAGCCGTTCAGCACGTAGTCGTCGCCGTCGCGCACCGCGCGCATCTTCAGCGACGCCAGATCCGAACCGGCGCCCGGCTCCGAATAGCCCTGGCACCAGTAGTGCTCGCCCGACAGGATCCGGGGCAGGAAATAGTCCTTCTGCTCCTGGGTGCCGTAGGTGAAGATCACCGGGCCCACATATCTGAGACTCATGGGAATGAGGCGCGGCGCGCCGGCCTGCGCGCATTCCTGCAGGAAGATGTATTGCTGGGTCGGCGTCCAGCCGGTGCCGCCATATTCCTTCGGCCAGAAATAGCCGATCCAGCCCTGGCGGTGCAGCCGGCGGTGCCACTCCATCACCACGTCCTTCTCCACCCAGACTGTCGTCGTCCTGGCGGTGGCGTCGCGGATATCCTGCGTCAGCTCCTTGTCGAGGAATGCGCGCACTTCCTGCTGGAAGGCTTTGGTGTCTGCGTCGAATTCCAGGTCCATAGAGATTATACCCCAGTATAGTTAGGTGGCGGGACGTTACCGCCCATCTGTGCGGCGGCGCAAGCGGAACGCCTAAAGCTCTGGCGGGCGCTCGTGCGGGTTGTCGCTGATGTAGTAGTCCACCCAGCGGTGGAAATACTGGTTGCCGCGTTCGTTGCGGCCGAACACCACGTTGTCGAACGGCAGCGCGCTCAGGCTCTTCTGGATGCGCTCGCCCAGCACATAGTCCTCACCATAGGTGACATCGTAGAGGAACTGGGCCGTCGCCAGCAGCGAAGCCTCTTCCTCGGCGTCCTTAGGCGGGCGCGGATGGACGTAGTAGAGGATGGTGCGGTTCCTGTCGGGCGTCGGTCCCGGGATGATCTGGGCGATCTGTCCAAGCCCCAGGCCGAGATACATGGAGATGTTGGGGAACAGGGTGCGCACGAAGGTGAAGCCCTGCTCCTCGAACCTGTGCAGTTCATCGGGCTTCGCCTCGTCCATCACCCCGATATTGGTAGTGCCGTAGGCGACCCGCAAATGCGGCCCGAAGGCGTGGAACTCCATCAAATTGTTCAGGGTGACCTTCAGGATGGTTTCCTTGTGCAGGGTCGAGAAGTGGTAGCCCTCCAGGTAGCCGTCGAAGGCGATCTTCCAGTTGGCGCCGGTCATCTCCTTCGACGTCAGGAAGTGCCAGTTCTCGAAGCCATGCGGCGCCACGTCCTCGACCATGCCGCCCAGCCAGTCGTCCAGGTCCAGCTCGATGCCCGGCTTCAGGATGGCGAACACCATGCCGGCGCGCTCGTCGCACGACAACTCGGTCAGGCCGAAGTCGTCCTTGTCGATCTGGCCGAACTTGTGCGCTTCGGAGACGGCGAACAGCGAGCCGTCGTTGCGGAACGTCCAGCCGTGATAGGGGCACACGAACCGGTTGGCGTGGCCCAGCCCGTCCACGGCGATCGGCGCGCCGCGGTGGCGGCAGGCATTGACGAAGGCGCGCGGCTTGCCGTCCTTGCCGCGGGTGATCAGCAGCGGTATGCCGACCATCTCGAACGCCTTGTAATCGCCGGGCTTCTGCATCTCGCAGGTCAGCGCCACCATCACCGGCAGGTGCTTGAAGATCACCTCCACCTCGCGCGCCCAGCGCCGCGGGTCGCTATAGGCGCTGACCGGCACCTCCATGATGTCGTCGGCCAGGTCGGTGGTGTCGTTCCGGTGATGCGCGACGATGCGCTCGGCGATCGCGTTGTACTCTTCCGCGCGGTCCATCGTATTCCCCGTATGGCATGCGGCCAGCGGGCATTCTACCGAATAGGGGGATTGGCGGCTATGGCGGTGGAGCCGCTTCGCGCTAGGCCGCCAGCCTGATGCCCTTGGCGAGCGCCACCGGTATTGGCACCGGGATCTCCAGCAGCTGCTGGGCCTTGCCCTTGGCGAGCTGGTCGAGGCGCAGAGTCGCCATGCCGCCGCCGCCCAGCGCCTCGTGGCACAGGAAGTTGAGGGCATGCATGCCGGGCACCTCGAAGCGCTCGACGCGAGGATTGACCGCGCCGCGGAACTCGTGGGCGAACCAGTCCTTCACCACCTCTTCGGTCAGCGCGGCGCGGATCCAGGGCAGGAATTCGGGGCGGCGGGCAATGACGGCGACGTTGAACTTGTCGCCCTTGTCGCCCGAGCGGCCCCAGGCGATGTCGACCAGACGGACGCGGACGGCGTCCTTGCCCAGCGGCGGGGCGTCCTCGACAACGGGGCGCTCGATGGCGGCGGGGTCGAAGCCACCGGCGGTGGTGAGAGCGACCGGCTCGGTCTTGCCATCGATGTCGATGGAGGCCCGCACCCGCTCCTTCGCCAGGGCGAACGAGAACAGCCGCACCACCTTGTTCACGTCGGGCCGACCGCCGTGCCAGCCGGTGTTGCCGACCATCATCGAGGTCATCGGCGAGGTGAGCTCGCGGCTGAACAGGGCACAGGCGTACTTGTTTTCATGCTCGACGGAGATCTTGGAGATCACCTCGCGGGTGTCGCGGGCGCGGGCATGGGCGCCATACGAGCTTTCCGCGCCAAGGGACTCGACATTGACGGCGCGGAACGGGCCCATGTTGCGGTCGCGCAGCATCTCGTCCATGCGCTCGAGCAGCGCGGCGGCCTGACGCTCGGCCTTGACGGCGGCGTTCATGCCCACGACCGGCAGGATGCCGACCGACCGGTAGCCGTCCTCGAAGGTGGTGCAGACCTTGAAGGTGCCGGTGGGCGCATTGCCTTTCGCGCCTGACACGCGCACCCGGTTTTCGCCCACCTGCTCGATCTTCACCTGGGTCCAGTCGCAGGCCACGTCGGGCAGCAGGTAGGCCTGCGGGTCGCCGACCTCGTAGAGCGTCTGTTCGGAGATGGTGCCGACGTTCACCATGCCGCCGGTGCCCGGCGCCTTCGTCACAACGCAGCTGCCATCGGCGAAACACTCGGCGATGGGATAGCCGATATGGGCCCAGTCCTCGACCTCTTCCCAGTCGGTGCATGTGCCGCCGGTCGACTGCGCGCCGCACTCGAGCAGGTGGCCGGTGAGGCTGCCGGCCGACATCATGTCGTAGTCGGTGTCGGCCCAGCCGAACTCGTACATCAGCGGGCCAAGCACCAGCGCCGAGTCGACGACGCGGCCGGTGATCACCACGTCGGCGCCGCGCGCGAGCGCCTCGGCGATGGGTCGTCCGCCCAGATAGGCGTTGGCGCTGGCGATGCGCGACGGGGCGGGGAACGCCTCGCCCGAATACATCTCGGCGGCGCCCGAGGCGGCCAGGTCCGAAACCTGGTCCAGAATGTTGTCACCCTCGACCACGGCGATCTTCAGCGACACGCCGGCCTCGGCGGCGATCTGCTCCATGCGGGCCCGGCAGGCGCGAGGGTTCACGCCGCCGGCATTGGTTACCAG
>CAMBYA010000178.1 GCA_945872035.1 Rhizobium sp. Q54 | reverse complement strand
CGCGGCGCGCCTTGCGGCGGTTTCGGCGGCGGACCGCTCGGAGCTCACGTCGGCCAGGATGCGGACGGCGGCAAGCTGGTCCTCGGTCTGCTGGAATGCGGTCAGCACGGTCTGGCGGTATGCCGCCGTCGCTTGCCGCCAGGCGGCGCGGGCCTGGTCGATGCGGGCCGATCTGGCGCCCCAGTCGATCAGCGTCTCGGCCGCCTGGACGCCCAGGGACCAGACGCTGGCCGACGTGGTGAACAGCTCGGCCAGCTGGCGGGCATTGAATCCGACGTCGCCCGACAGGTTGAAGGCGGGAAAGAATGCCGCCCGTTCGATGCCGATGCCCGAATTGGCGGCGGCCACCCGGCGCTCGGCGGCGGCGACGTCGGGGCGGCGCTCCAGCAGGTCGCCGGGCAGCACGCCCGGGACTTCCGGCACGCTGGGTTTCCACGCGGCCGTCGCCAGGCTGAAGGTCGACGGCGATTCACCGACCAGAACGGCGATGGCATGCTCGAGAACCGCGCGCTGGCGGCGCCGGTCGGCGGCATCGGCGCGGGCGTTGCGCAGCTGGGTCTCGGCCTGCACCACATCGAGCTTGCCGACCACGCCCACATTGTAGCGGTTGGTGGTGATCTCCAGCCCGCGCGCATAGGCCGCGATGGTTTCGTCGAACACGGCAATCTGGGCGTCCATGGCGCGGATCTGCAGGTAGTTCAGCGCCAGCTCGCCCTGTGCCGACAGGGTGGCGTTGGCCAGGTCCGCGCGGCTTGCCGAGGCGGTGGCGCCGGCCTGCGAGAGGCCGGAGCGGATGCGTCCCCAGACGTCCGGCTCCCAGCTGGCGCCGATCGACGCCGTATAGCGCCGGCCGACACTGACGCCGCCCTGGCCGGTGCCCGGATCGTCGCGCGTGCCGAACGACCCGGTGCGGGTCGCGCCCGCCTGCAGGTCGACGGTCGGGAACAGGCCGGCGCGCTGCTCGCGCACCACGCCGCGCGCCTGTTCGTAGGCGGCGAGCGCCGCAGCGAGGTTCTGGTTGGAGACGAGCACGCGCTGTTGCAGGCCGTCCAGCACCGGATCGTCGAACAGCCGCCACCAGGCGCCGCGCGCCACATCGTCGGCGGGCCGGGCGGGACGCCAGCCGGGCTCCTCCTTGAACGTCGCGGGCACGTCGGTGGTGGGCCGCTGGTAGGTCGGCGTCATGTTGCAGCCGGCCAGCATGGCGGCAATGACGGCGGCGGCGATGGGACGGCGGGCAAGGTTCATGACGTCGGTACACTTCGGTGCGGGGCGCCGCGCGCCAGAAGCGCCTCGTGCGGCGACCGGCGGCGGAACCGGTCGAGCGCCAGGTAGACGACCGGCGTGGTCAGCAGGGTGATGAACTGGCTGGCGATCAGGCCGCCGATGATGGTGACGCCCAGAGGCTGGCGCAGCTCGGCGCCCTCGCCGAAGCCGATGGCCAGCGGCAGCGCGCCGAGGCCGGCGGCCAGTGTCGTCATCAGGATCGGCCGGAAGCGCAGCAGGCAGGACTCGCGCACCGCGTCGAACGGCGTCATGCCGCGGTTGCGCTCGGCCTCGAGCGCGAAGTCGATGATCATGATGGCGTTCTTCTTGACGATACCGATGAGCAGGATCAGGCCGATCAGCGCGATAAGGTCGAACTCCATGCCCAGGACAATGAGCGCCAGTACCGCTCCCAGGCCGGCCGACGGCAGGGTCGACAGCACGGTCAGGGGATGGATGGTGCTTTCGTAGAGGATGCCCAGCACGATGTAGATGGCGACGATGGCGAGCAGGATCAGCACCGGTGTCGACGCTGTGGATTGCTGGAACACCTGCGCGGTGCCGGCGAAGCTCCCATGCACGCCCGGCGGCATGTTCAGGCCGGCCTGCACCTCGCGGATCCGCTCGGACGCCTTGCCCAGCGATACGTTGTCGGCGGTGTTGAACGAGATGGTCGACGCGGGCGAGCCGTCCTGATGATTGACCTGGGAGGCGGTGCCGCCGACCGTCCAGGTGGCGATGGCCGACAATGGCGTCATGGTGGTGGCGCTCAGGTTGACGGCCGAACCTGTCGGCGCGTCGCGGGAGGTGCCGGTGGTCGCGGTCGGCGTGCTCCCGGCGGGCGGTGCAGTCGCTGTGGCGCCCGGCGTGGTTTCCGTGCCCGTGGCCTGCGCCCTCGTCGGCAGGTAGACATATTTCAGCGCTTCCGGTGAACCGGTGAACTCGGGACCGACGCCCATCACTACGTGGTACTGGTTGAGGCCGCTGTAGATGGTCGCCACCTGGCGCTGGCCAAAGCCGTTGTAGAGGATCGCATCGATGGTCCGCTGGTCGAGGCCGAGGCGCGCCGCCTTGTCGTTGTCGATGGTGATGTAGACCTCCGCGCCGGTGTCGTTCTGGTCGACGTCCACGTCGGTCAGCATGGGCTCTTTCTTCAGCGCCGCGCCCAGCATTTCCGCACCTTGCCTGAGGGCTGTCAGGTCGTCGCTTTTCAGCGTGTACTGGAAGCTGCTGTTACCGCTCCGCCCGCCCACGCGCATATCCTGCACCGGGTTGAGGAAGATGCTGACGCCGGTGATCCGCGACAGCTTGGGCCGCAGCCTGTTGATCACCTCGCGGGTCGGCTCGCGTTCGCCGCTGGGCTTCAGCATTACCTGCATGAAGCCGCCGCCCGCCCGCCGCCCGCCGCTGAAGGCGACCACGGTATCGACCGCTGGGTCCGCGTTGATGATCCGGACGACGCTCGTCAGTTTTTTCTGCATGTCCAGGAAGGAAATGCTCTGGTCGGCCCGGATGCCGCCCATCAGCGCGCCGGTGTCCTGCTCGGGGAAGAAACCCTTGGGCACGGCGATGAACAGGAAGACGTTGAGCGCCACGGCGCCCGCCAGCAGCAGCAGGGTCGTACCACGGTTGGCCAGCGCCCAGTCCAGGCTGCGCTCGTACCAGCCCTGCACCCTGGCGAACGACCGCTCCGCCCAGGCGGAGATCCGCGATGGCCTGGGCTTTTCCGGCAGGATCAGGGCGGCGATCATCGGCGTGGTGGTGAGCGAGATCACCAGCGAGATCAGGATCGCCACGCTCATGGTCACCGCGAACTCGCGGAACAGGCGGCCGATGATGCCGCCCATGAACAGCAGCGGGATGAATACCGCCACCAGCGACACGCTGATCGACAGCACGGTGAAGCCGACCTCGGCCGCGCCCTTCAGCGCCGCCTCCATCCGGCTCATGCCCTTCTCGAGGTGTCGGCTGATGTTCTCCAGCACGACGATGGCGTCGTCGACCACGAAGCCCGTCGCCACGGTCAGCGCCATCAGCGACAGATTGTTGAGCGAAAAGCCCAGCAGATACATGACGCCCAGGGTCCCGAGCAGCGACACCACGACCGCGACGGCGGGCACCACCGTCGCGCGCAGCGAGCGCAGGAAGATGCTGACCACACCAACGACCAGCAGCGTGGCGATCACCAGCGTCAGCTCGACCTCGTCCAGCGACGCCCGGATGGTGGTGGTGCGGTCCGAGGCGACCGTCAGCTTGATATCGGCCGGCAATGCGGCCTGTAGCACCGGCAGCTCGGCCTTGATCAGGTCGACCGTCTCGATGATGTTGGCGCCGGGCTGGCGGCTGATGACGACGGTCACGGCCCTCTCGCCGTTGAACAGCCCCATGGTGCGGACGTCCTCCGGGCCGTCATAGACCCGCGCCACGTCGCGCAGCCGGATGCCGGCGCCGTCGCGCCAGGCGATGATCAGGTCGCGGTAGTCGTCAGCGGTCGTGCCAGGCTTGTTGCCGTAGATCTGGAAGGCGCGTTCGCCGTCCTCGATCAAGCCCTTCGGCCGGTTGGCGTTGGTCGATGTGATGGCGGTGCGCACGTCCTCCAGGCTGACGCCGAAGCGGCCGAGCGCCAGAGGGTTGAGCTCGATCCGAACGGCGGGCAGCGAGGCGCCGCCGAGCTCCACGTCGCCGACGCCTTCGACCTGCGACAGGCGCTGCTGCACGATGTTGGAGACGGCGTCGTAGATCTCGGAAGGCGGCCGGGTCTTCGAGGTCAGCGCCAGGATGATCACCGGCGCGTCGGCCGGGTTCATCTTTCGGTAGGTCGGGTTGCTGCGCAGCGACGCGGGCAGGTCGACACGGGCGGCATTGATTGCCGCCTGGACCTCGCGCGCCGCGCCGTTGACATCACGTGACAGATCGAATTGCAGGGTGATGCGCGACGAGCCGGTGTTCGACGACGACGTCATCTCGGTGACGCCGGCAATGGTGCCGAGCCGCCGCTCAAGCGGCGAGGCGACACTCGACGCCATGGTTTCGGGGCTCGCGCCCGGCATCGAGGCCGAGACGCTGATGGTAGGAAAGTCCACTTGCGGCAGCGGCGAAACGGGCAGGGCGAAGAACGCGCCGATGCCGGTGAGCGCCACGCCGACGGTCAGCAGCAGCGTGGCGATCGGCCGGCGGATGAACGGCGACGACAGGCTCATGCCGCCTTCTCCCGGCGCCTTGCCTGCCAGCGCGCCGACAACCGCTCGAAACCCAGATAGATCACCGGCGTGGTGAACAGGGTCAACGCCTGGCTGACGATCAGGCCGCCGGCGATGGCAAGGCCCAGCGGCTGGCGCAATTCCGATCCCATGCCGCTGCCGAAGATCAACGGCAGTGCAGCGAAAAGGGCGGCGAAGGTGGTCATCATGATCGGCCGGAAGCGCAGATGGGCCGCCTGCCGGATGGCGGCGTCCGGAGCCAGGCCCTGGACGCGCTGCGCCTCGATGGCGAAGTCGATCATCATGATCGCGTTCTTCTTGACGATGCCGATCAGCAGCACGATGCCGATGATGCCGATCACGCCCAGATCGTTGCCGGTCAGGATCAGCGCCAGGAGCGCGCCGACGCCGGCCGACGGCAAGGTCGAGAGGATCGTCACCGGGTGGACGAAGCTTTCGTAGAGCACGCCCAGGACGATGTAGACGGTGATGATGGCGGCGAGGATCAGCCAGATCTGGTTGGACAGCGACGCGCGGAACGCGTCGGCGGCGCCCATGAACTCGGTAGTGATCGAGGCGGGCATACCGATCCGCTCCGCGGCCTCGACGATGGCGTCGACCGCCGCGCCCAGCGAGACGCCGGGCGCCAGGTCGAAGCCGATGGTGGCGGCGGGGAACTGGGCGACCCGGGAAATCTGCAGCGGCGCCTCGCCGGTGGTGATCGTGGCGAAGGCGGTCAGAGGCACCGACGCGCCGCCGGACACCGGCACATACATGCGCTGCAGCGCTTCAGGGCTGGTCAGCATGCCGGGCTGGCTTTCCAGGATCACCCGGTACTGGGTCGACTGGGTGAAGATGGTCGAGATGATCCGCTGTCCGAAGGCGTCATAGAGCGCGTTGTCGACGTCAGCGGCGCTGATGCCGAGGCGCGACGCCACGTCCCGGTTGATGGCGACGGTGACGGCGTGGCCTTCGTTCTGGACGTCGGACACGACGTTGCGCACCTCGTCGACATGGGCCAGCTCCTCGCTGATCTCCCTGGCCCAGCGATCGGTCAGGTCCTGATCGGATCCCTGCAGCGAGAAACGGTACTGGGTCGGCCCGCCCTCGGCGTCGATGGTCAGGTCCTGCACCGGCCGGATATAGAGCGTCGCGCCGGCCACGCGGCTGGCCCGCTCGCGCAGCCGCGCGAGGGTCTCTTCCTGGCTGCCGCGGTCGCCCCTGGGCTTCAGGTTGATCAG
>CAMBYA010000177.1 GCA_945872035.1 Rhizobium sp. Q54 | reverse complement strand
GGCGATGCCAAGATGGCCGCGCTCCATGCAGAGCTGGAGGTTGCGCAGCGGGCCGCTGGCGGCGGTGACCACGTGAATGTCGACGCCGAGGCGGTCGCCATACATGCCGCGGGGATCGCGGATGCCGCGCGAGCCGTCGATCGCATAGGTGACCGGAATGGTGTGCAGCACCTCGCGCTCGAGCAGTTCGGCCTTGCGGCGTGCTTCGTCGAGGGCGTGGCGGATGTCGTTCTCGCCCACCTGGTGGCCGGCGATCTTCACCTCCACATGGATCGCTTCCGAGTTCGGGAAGCCGCTGGAGACGTTGACGAAGGCGCGGCGGATGGTCTCGCCCGACATGCGCTCGGCGGCATCGGCGGCGGCGCGGACCGAGGATTCCACGGCCTCGATGTCGACGACCGCGCCACAGCGCATGCCCTCGGAGACCTGGTGTCCGATGCCCTCGACCTTGATGCCGCCGTCATCGTCCACGCGGGCGATGAAGCAACAAATCTTCGTCGACCCGATGTCGAGCGCTGCGACCAACCCACCTTTACCCGACGACATCCGTTGTGCCTCCTCTAGCCTTTGCCATTGTCCTTGAGCGCCTTGGCCGCTTTCGCCGCCGCCGCTTCCTCGTCGCGTTTCGCCTGCGCCGCCTCGGGCGTCAGGAGAACCGTCGTCCGGTCCCCAAGCCGCATGTCGACCGCGACGATGTCGCGCTCCAGGATGCCCGCGGTCTTCTCGATTTCAGCCAGCCGGTGCCACGCCGCCTCGGCGTCGTTCTCGGGCAGCCTGACGATGGAGCCGTTGTCGAAGTGCAGGTCCCAGCGCCGGTCGCCGACCCGAACCGCGGCCTTGACCCGCGCCGCCAGCGCCGGCTCGCTATCCATCACGTCGAACAGCGATTTGGCGTGCGTCGGCGCGCCCTCGCCGACGACCAGCGGCAGCTTGGCGAAATGGACAAGGTCCTTCTTGGTGATCTCGACGCCGTCGCGGTCGATCAGGCGCAGCTTACGGTTCTGCTGCCAGAAGGCGTAGGGCGTACGCTCGGATACGGCGATCTGGATCGTGCCCGGAAGGATTCGCGACACCCGCGCGGTCCGCACCCAACCCACCGATTCCACCCGCTCGCGCACGACATCGAGGTCGATGTCGCCGATCTTCTGGCCGTCTTCGACGCCCGAGGCGATGATGATTTCCTCCGGTTCCAGGCTTTTTGTCCCGGACACATCGATCTGGTTGACCGTCAGCCCCGACAGGTCGGAGATGCTGGGCACCATGGTCGGCGCTGCCTCGGCGATCGCCGTGAAGGTACCGGCCGTCCACATCCAGAGGCTGCCGACGGCGAGGATCGTCCCTCCGACGATCGCACCGATCCGGCGGATGCGCTGCATGCGGCGGCGATGGATGAACGAGGCGGCCTGCGCCTCTCTGTCGGTCATCTGCGGCCGCCCGCCGCGCTTGACCTTCTCGCCGCGCTTCGGCATGGCCTTGTCACGCGTGCCCGGCATGATGCGTCCAGGATTCAGCGGCGACATGAGGCGTCCTCCACCATCCAGACGACCAGATCCTCAAACGACATGCCCTCATAGGCGGCCATTTCCGGCACCAGCGACAGCGGCGTCATGCCCGGCTGGGTGTTGACCTCCAGCAGGATCAGTTCGCCCGTCCCGCCCTCGGTGTCGTCGTATCGGAAGTCCGCCCGGCTGACGCCGCGGCAGCCGAGGGCGCGGTGCGCCGCCAGGGCCAGCTCACGGACCCGTTCGTAGACCGCCGGCGGCACCGGCGCGGGAATCAGGTGCTCGGTGAGGCCGTCGCTGTACTTGGCTTCGTAGTCGTAGAAGCCGCGCTTGGGCCGCAGCTCCGTGACGCCCCTGGTGGGCCGGTCGCCGATCACCGCGCAGGTCAGCTCGCGGCCGGCGATATAGCGCTCGACCATGACCTGGGCGTTCTGGCGCCACGGGCCGTCCATCTCCGGGGTGAAGGTGTTGTCGCCCGGCTTCATGATCACGACGCCGACGCTGGAGCCCTCGTCCAGCGGCTTGACGACGAAGGGGCGCGGTAGCGGGTCGGCCTTGAACAGCTCCTTCGAGGCGACGACCTTGTCCTCGGCCACCGGCACGCCGGCGGCGGCGCAGACGCGCTTGGCCATGGGCTTGTTCATGGCTACCGACGAGGCCATGACGCCCGAATGGGTATAGGGAATTTCCAGCACTTCCAGGATGCCCTGGACGCAACCGTCCTCGCCCCACCGGCCATGCAGGCCGTTGAACACCACGTCAGGCTTCGCCTCCGCGAGCTTGCCCGCCAGATCGTGGCCGGCGTCGATCTCGGTGACCTTATAGCCGCGCGCGGCGAGCGCCTTGGCCGCCGCGCCGCCTGATACCAGCGACACTTCCCGTTCGGCCGACCAGCCGCCCTTGATCACCGCGACATGAGGCTTCATGACAAGCCTCCTGGCGGCTCGCCGATGCGCTTGATTTCCCATTCCAGGCTGGTGCCGGAGTGCTCCAGCACCCGGCGGCGCACTTCCTCGCCCAGCGCCTCGATGTCGCGGGCGGTGGCGTCGCCGGTGTTGATGATAAAGTTGCAGTGGAGCTCCGACATCTGCGCCCCACCGACCCGCAAGCCCCGGCAACCGGCCGCGTCGATCAGCTGCCAGGCCTTCTCGCCAGGCGGATTCTTGAAGGTGCTGCCGCCGGTGCGCGACTTCGGCTGGGTGGCATCGCGCTGGTCGGAAATGTCCTCCATGCGCCGCGCAATGGCCGCCGGATCGTCCGGCGTGCCGCGCAAGGTCACCGAGGTGACGATCCAGCTGTCGGGCAGCGCGCTGTGACGGTAGGTGAACGACAGGTCGAAGGCGGTCAGCACGTGGCACTCGCCGTCAGGCGCATAGGCGACGGCCTCGGTGAATACACTGGCCAGCTCGCTGCCATAGGCGCCCGCGTTCATCTTCACCGCGCCGCCGATGGTGCCGGGGACGCCGCGCAGGAACTCCAGGCCTGCCAGCCCCGCGTCGCGGGCGGCGAGCGCCACGTTGACGTCGGGCGCCGAGGCGCCGGCGGTGACTTTCGTACCCGTGACCGAAACGCGGGCGAAGGCGCGGCTGAGGCGGATGACCACGCCGGGAACGCCGCCGTCGCGCACCAGCAGGTTCGAGCCGACGCCGATCACGGTATAGGGCACATCGGCGGGGCGGCCCGCCAGGAATGCGCCCAGATCGTCCTCATCGGCCGGGCGGAACAGCACTTCGGCCGGGCCGCCGACCCGGAACCAGGTCAGGTTGGCGAGCGCCACGTCTTCCTCATAGGTACCGCGCACAAGTGGCAGGCGGTCGATCAGGTTGTCACGCTTCAGGGCCGCCGCCATCATGGAGCCCCTCCTTCCAGCCGCTTCGGCAAGGCGTTGGCCCAGGCCGAGATGCTGCCGGCGCCCATGCACACGACGACATCGCCCGGCAGGGCCAGCGACGCGACGGTCTCGGCGAGGTCGGCCTCACCGACAATGTGGCGCACGTCGCGGTGGCCGCGGGTGCGGATACCGTCGGCCAGTTCCTTGCCGCCGATGCCCGGGATCGGCGCCTCGCCGGCCGGGTAGACGTCGGTGATCACCACGGCGTCGGCGTCATTGAAGCAGGTGGAGAAGCCTTCGAACAGGCTCTGCAGCCGGGTGTAGCGATGCGGCTGGACGATGGCGATCACCCGGCCGCGATAGGCTTCGCGCGCCGCGGCCAGCACGGCGGCGATCTCCACCGGGTGATGGCCGTAGTCGTCGATGATGGTGTAGCCACCCACTTCGCCCACCTTGGTGAAACGGCGGCCGACCCCGGCGAAGTTGGAGAACGCAGTGCGCACCGCGTCGTCGGGGAGACCCAGAATCATGGCGGCCGATACGGCGGCCAGCGAGTTCACGACGTTGTGCCGACCCGGCATCGGCAGGCTGAGGCCGTCGATGCGCCGCGTCTCGTTCTTCTTGCGGTCGGCGATCTCCACGTCGAATTTGGCGACGCCTTCGGTATAGGAGACATTGCGCGCCCGCACGTCTGCCTGGGCGCTCATGCCGTAGGTAACGACGCGCCGGTCGGAGATGCGGCCAACCAGCGTCTGCACTTCCAGATGGTCGATGCACAGGATGGCGCTGCCGTAGAACGGCGTCCGCTCGACGAACTGCTTGAAGGCGTCGCGCAGCGCATCGAACGTGCCGTAGTGCTCCATATGCTCGGGATCGATGTTGGTGACGACAGCGAGCATGGCCGGCAGCTTGACGAAGGTGCCGTCGGACTCATCGGCTTCGACCACCATCCATTCGCCCTCGCCGAGGCGCGCATTGGTGCCGTAGGCATTGATGATGCCGCCGTTGATCACGGTCGGGTCGAGCGCGGCAGCGTCGAGCACGGCGGCGATCATCGAGGTGGTCGTGGTCTTGCCGTGGGTGCCGGCAATGGAGATGCACCATTTCAGCCGCATCAACTCGGCCAGCATCTCGGCGCGGCGCACCACCGGAATCAGCTTTTCGCGGGCGGCGACCACTTCCGGGTTGTCGCGCTTCACGGCGCTGGAGATCACCACGACGCTGGCGTCGGCGATGTTCTCCGCCGCATGGCCGATGGCGATGTCGATGCCGAGCCCGCGCAGCCGCTTGACGTTGGCATTTTCTGACAGGTCCGAACCGCGCACGCTGTAACCCAGGTTGCGCATCACTTCGGCGATGCCGCTCATGCCGATGCCGCCGATGCCGACGAAATGGATGGTGCCGATGTCGAACGGAAGCGGCTTCCTCACGCGGCCCTCCATTCGCGCGACAGGTCGCGATTGCCTGCAGGTACATCCACGGCATCGCCGGCGCGGCTGTCGAGCCGCTGGTTGGCCAGTTCGAGCACCAGGTCGGCGATCCGCTCGGCGGCATCGAGCCTGGCCCGGCCGCGCGCCGCGGCGGAGGCAACGGACAGTGCATCCGGATCGCGCACCAGCGCCTCGATGCGTCCCGACACTTCCTCGGCGGTGAAGCCGGGCTGCGCGATCACCCACGCACCGCCGGAAGCGGCCAGCGACGCGGCGTTTGCCGTCTGGTGGTCGTCCATGGCGCCGGGCAGCGGCACCAGGATGGACGGGCGGCCGGTGACTTCCAGCTCGCTGATGGTCGAGGCGCCGGCCCGGGCGATGACCAGATGGCACGACACCAGGCGCGCGGCGACGTCGGTGAAGAACGGCGCCAGATCGCTGGCGATGGACTTGCGGGCATAGAGGTCGCGGACGCCGTCGATGTCCTCAGGCCTGCACTGCTGGGTCACCTGCAACCGCGCGCGGATATCCTCGGGCAGAAGCGCCAGCGCGGGCGGCACCACGTCGCTGAGGACCGACGCGCCCTGGCTGCCGCCCAGCACGAGCAGGCGCACCGGGCCGGCGGCGACAGGCGGCGCATAGGCCGCGTCGGCGAGCGCGACCACTTCGGCGCGCACCGGATTGCCGGTGACGACGGACCGGGCGCGATGTTTGGGGTCGAGGCGCTGCGTGTCGGCAAACGACAGGGCGATGCGGTCGATGAAACCGGCCGATAGCCGGTTGACCCGGCCGAGCACGGCGTTCTGCTCGTGGATGCAGGTCGGGATGCGGCGGAGCCGTGCGGCGATCAGCGCCGGCAGTGTCGCGTAACCGCCCAGGCCCATCACTGCCACGGGACGCATGTCGGCGAACAGCCTGCGGGCGGCCGAGGTGGCGCGCACCAGGTTGACGGCGCC
>CAMBYA010000176.1 GCA_945872035.1 Rhizobium sp. Q54 | reverse complement strand
CACCTTCTGGCGGGCGACGGACAGGTCGTGCTCGGCCTGGTCGAGCTTGACCCTGGAGACAACGCCGCGGGCGGCCAGCTCCTTCTGCCTGTCGTATTCCTTCTGGGCGAAGGCCAGGTTGGCGCGGGCGGTGCCGACCGCCGCGCTCTTCTCGCCGACGGACGCATTCAGCGAGCCGAGGTCGTTGCGCGTGGTGTCCACGTCGGCCTCGGCCTTGGCGAGCGCGATTCGGTAGGAGGCGTCGTCGAGACGGAACAGCACGTCGCCGGCCTTCACGGTCTGGTTGGTGCGCGCCATGACCTCGACGACACGTCCCTGCACCTGGGCGCTGATATAGGCCTTGTTGGCCTGCACATAGGCATTGTCGGTGCTCTCGTAGCGGCCGGACATCAGGTAGATGCCAAGTCCGATCAGCACCGCAACCCCGAGCAGCACGAGCAGTCCGACGCGCACCAGTTCGCGGCTGCGTGCCTTCCACGACGCCTTGGGTTGGATTGTGTCCATGGGCGAGGCGTCGGCCTCGTTGATGCGCGCCACCTTATTCATGGGCCGCGACCTCCAGCAGTTTTTGGGTCGTCTTGTTGGTCATCCGGGACTTGATCCGCATCAGCAGGTCGATCAGCGCGTCACGCTCGCCCGCGCTGAGGTCGCCCAGCATTTCTTCGCGCAGCTCGACCGAAACCGCCTGGAGCCGTTCGATCAGCGGCCCGGCCTTTTCGGTGAGGTAGAGGAGGTAGGCGCGGCGGTCCTGCGGGTCCTGCCGGCGCTGCACGTAGCCCGCCGCCTCCAGCTTGTCGAGCAGGCGCACCAGCGCGATCGGCTCCACGTCCATGCGGTCGGCGAGTTGGCTCTGGTTGATGCCGTCGACCCGGCGCAGATGGGCCAGCACCCGCCACTGGTTGCGGGTGAATCCCATGTCGCGCACGCGGCGCTCGAACTCGCGGCGCATGAGCCTGCCGATGTCGTGCACCAGGAAGCCGAAGGTGCGATCCAGATCTTCGTTTTGCATACGACGTCAAATATAGCGTGGGCACATAGTATACTATGTATATTAATGCACAACGCAACTGTCTCGACCGCTGAATCCTGATGCCTGTTGTTCAGCACCCCCTTTACCGCCCGGGCGCGCCCGATGTACAACAATCGCAGATGACTTTGGGGAGCACCGATGAGCACGACCGCCGCCAAGACGCCCGAGTTCAACTTCTTCGAACCGGACCTGCAGGAATGCCCGTATGACGCCTACCGCACCCTGCGCGACGAAGCGCCGGTGTGGAAGGACGGGGTCACCGGCTTCTATTTCATCACCCGCTACGACGACCTGCGCAAGGTGCTGCTCGACACCGAGAGCTTCAGCAACCAGCGCCCGAAGGCGACCCTCGTCCCCGAGCGCACCCAGCGCATGCGCAAGCTCTACGAGGAAAAGGGCTGGGTGCCAGAGCCGACCCTGGCCGGCCGCGACGACCCGAACCACAAGCAGATGCGCGCGATGTTCGACAACGCGTTCCGCGCCGGCAAGATCAAGGAAGTCGATCCGGCGGTCGAGCACACCGCGTACAAGCTGATCGACGGCTTCATCGCCGATGGCCATTGCGAATGGGTGCACCAGTTCGCCGTGCCGCTGCCGCTGATCATCATCGGCAAGCAGATGGGCGCCAAGGAAGAGGACATCTGGCGGATCAAGGCCTGGACCGACGCCTGGGTGCAGCGCCTCGGCATGATGCTGAGCGAGGAAGAGGAACGCTGGTCGGTCGAGATGGAGATCGAGGCCCAGCACTATTTCCAGCCGATCTTCGAGAAGCTGCGCAAGGAGCCCAACGACACGCTGCTGTCCGACCTGGTGAATACGGTGATCCCCGAATGGGGCCGCACCCTCAACGACAACGAGCTGCATGCCGAGATGATGGCCGACACCTTCGTCGGCGGCTCGGAGACCAGCACCAACGCGCTGTCGGCCGGCATGATGCTGGCGATCCAGAATCCCGACGTCTGGGCGCGCCTGAAGCAGGGCGTCGAGAAGGACCTGCGCACCTTCGTCGAGGAGGTGCTGCGGCTCGAGAGCCCGGTGCAGAGCCTGTTCCGCGTCGCCGCCAGGGACATCGAGATCCACGGCGTGCACATTCCCAAGGGCGCCATGATCAACACCCGATACGCCTCGGCCAACCGGGACGAGCGGCATTTCGACAATCCGGAGAAGCTGGACCTGGACCGCAAGAACGCCGGCAGCCACATGGCGTTCGGCTCGGGCATCCACCACTGCCTGGGTGCACCGCTGGCCCGCCGCGAGCTTTACTGGGGCTTCAAGGCCATGGTCGACCGGTTCGACCACATCCAGTTTGCCGAGGGCAAGAACGACTTCAAGCATGGGCCGACCTTCGCGCTGCGCGCGCTGAAGGAACTGCATATCGAGTTCACGCCGAAGAAGTAGAAAGTCACACGCGCCTTTGGCGTCTGGCCATGGCCCACACGACCGGCCATGGATGGACTTGCTTGGACAACGGGGAGAGAACCGATGGGAATCATGGAGCAGTTCCGCCTGGACGGCCAGGTGGCGGTGGTAACCGGCGCGGGCCGCGGCATCGGCCGGGCCATCGCGCTGGCGCTGGCCGAGGCGGGCGCCGACGTGGCGGTGGCGGCGCGCCGCACCGCCGAGATCGAGGCGGTGGCCGACGAGATCAGGGCGCTCGGCCGCAGGTCGGCGGCGATCACCACCGACATGATGGACATGGCGGCCATCGACAATCTGGCCGAGGAAACCGTGAAGCAGCTCGGCAAGCTGACCATCTGGGTGAACAACGCCGGCGGCGCCGACGACCGCACCATGCGCACCTTCATGGACCTGCCGGAATATCAGTGGGACTACCAGCTCGGCCTCAATTTGAAGGCGGTCTGGGCCGGTAGTGTCGCGGCGGCCAAGCGCATGCCGGAGGGCAGCGCGATCATCAACATCTCGTCGATCGCCGCGGCCAAGCCGGCGCCGATGAACGGACCTTACGGGGCGGCCAAGGCGGGCGTGAACAGCCTGACCAAGACGCTGGCGACCGAGCTGGCGCCGAAGATCCGGGTCAATGCCATCTCGCCCGGCCCGATCCCGACCGAGGTGTTCATGGAAGCGCTCAAGCTGACCGAGGAGCAGCTTCCCGGCCTCGTCGACATGATCAAGATCCCGATGAAGCGCATGGGCAAGGAACAGGACATCTGCGGCGCCGCCGTCTACCTGGCCTCGCCCGCCGCCGCCTGGGTGACCGGCGAGATCATCACGGTCGCCGGCGGACTCTGAAATTCGTCACGGTTGCTGAAACGGCCGTCTCGTTCTGCTAGGCTCCGCGCCGGGAAAGCAAACGGGGAACCGTCATGAGCCGGTCGAAGCCTACGCCGCTGCCTGCGTCCACGATCGCCCAGGTCGGCGCCGCGCCCGTCGACACGCCGGCTGTGCGCACGGTGCCGCCCGTCAACATCCGAGTCATCACCGAGGGCCTTCGGTTTCCCGAAGGTCCGGTGGTCATGGACGACGGCAGCGTCATCGTGGTGGAGATGGAGCGCGAGACGCTCAGCCGTTGCTACATGGACGGCACGGTGGACGTGGTGGCCGAAGTCCCCGGCGGGCCGAACGGCGCCGCCATCGGACCGGACGGCGCCTGCTACGTGGCGAACAATGGCGGCTTCGAATGGGTCAGGACGCCCATGGACCTGATGATGCCGGCCTCGCCGAAGAACGGCTACACCGGCGGATCCATCGACCGGGTTGACCTGAAGACCGGCAAGGTGACCACCCTTTATGACAGCGCCGGCGGCAACCGGCTGAGCGCGCCCAACGACCTGATGTTCGACCGCAACGGCGGCTTCTGGTTCACCGATTTCGGCAAGACCGTGGGCCGGCACACCGACCGGGGCTCGCTGTGCTATGGCCGCGCCGACGGCTCGTTCGTGACCGAGGCGGTGTTCCCGATGATCGGGCCGAATGGCTGCGGCGTGTCGCCCGACGGCAAGCGGGTCTACGTGGCCGAGTTCCCGACCGGCAGGCTGTACGGCTTCGACATCACCGGCGAGGGCACGGTCAGCAAGCAGGGCGGCTTCCTGCCCGGCCACCTGATCGCCGCGCCGGGCGGCAACACCTTCTGGGATTCGCTCGCCATCGAGGCCGACGGCAGCGTCGTCATCGCCTGCCCGCAGCGCGGCGGCCTGATGCGGATCACGCCGGACGGCAGGACGATCGAGCACACGCCGCTCGACGACTTCCTTACCACCAACGTCGCATTCGGCGGGCCCGACATGAAGACCGCCTACGTCACCCTGACCGCCGCCGGCCGGCTGATCGCCATCGACTGGCCGCGGCCCGGCCTGAAGCTGCCTTACACCGCCTGATTCACACAGAGAGGGAAACACCATGGGTACCCGGGAAAAACGCGCGCCGGCCGCGCAGAGCCTGATCGACGCCTGCAGGGCGACACCGCTCTACACGCCGCCGACCAAGGTCGTGCCCGCCGTCAACTACCGGGTGATCGCCGAAGGACTGCGCTTCCCCGAAGGCCCGGTGGTGATGAACGACGGCAGCGTGCTGGTCACCGAAATCCAGGGCCAGGCGCTGGCCAAATGCTGGCCCGACGGCACCGTCGAGGTGGTGGCCGAGGTGCCGGGCGGCCCCAATGGCGCGGCGATCGGCCCGGACGGCGCCTGCTACGTCACCAATAATGGCGGCTTCGAGTTCCACACCCTGCCCAGCGGCCTCGTGCTGCCCGGCCACCAGGCGAACAACTACAAGGGCGGCTCCATCGACCGGGTCGACCTGAAGACCGGCAAGGTCACGCGGCTCTACGACACCGTGAACGGCCACAAGCTGACCGGACCCAACGACCTGATGTTCGACCGCAACGGCAATTTCTGGTTCACCGATCTGGGCCAGGGCCGGGCGCGCGAGCAGGACCGCGGCGGCCTCTATTTCGGCAAGCCCGACGGCTCGCTGGTCAAGGAAGCGGTGTTCGGCCTGCTGACGCCCAATGGCTGCGGCATCTCGCCCGACGGCAAGACGGTCTATGCGGCGGAATCCATGAGCGCCCACCTGCTCGCCTTCGACATCGTCGGCGAGGGCGAGATCGCCAGGGCGCCTGGGCTGTTCCAGGGACGCACCGTGGCCTCCCCCGGCGGCAACACCTACTGGGATTCGCTGGCCATGGAAGAGGATGGCAGCATCGTCATCGCCACGCCGGTCAAGGGCGGCCTGACCCGTATCACGCCCGACGGCCAGACCATCGAGCACACGCCGATAAACACCGACTTCCTCGCCACCAACGTGGCGTTCGGCGGACCGGACATGAAGACGGCCTATGTGACGCTGTCGGGCCTCGGGCAGCTGATCGCCATCGACTGGCCGAGGCCGGGATTGCGGCTGCCGTTCACGGCTTAGCTCGTTGTCGTCCCAAAATCAGGCGTCATCCCGGCGAAGGCCGGGACCCAGTCCCCATCTTACGACAAGACCGGCGCGAAGCGCGCCGGATTGGCCCGTCTGGGTCCCGGCCTTCGCCGGGATGACGATCGAGAGTGGGCGCCGTAGCGACCCTTCCGGCTTCACTTCCCCGTAAACACCGGCGCGCGCTTTTCCAGGAAGGCCTTGATGCCTTCGCCGAAGTCCTCGGTCTTCAGCAGCGGCAGCAGCTGCAGGAACACGTGGTGGACGTGCTCGTCGAACGGTTCCTTCAGGCCCATGCGCATCATCCGCTTG
>CAMBYA010000175.1 GCA_945872035.1 Rhizobium sp. Q54 | reverse complement strand
GTTCACGCCCGCGAAGAACACCTTCGAGATGGAGGTGGCGAGCAGCCCGTAGAGATAGAAGTCATACCATTCGAAGACGGTGCCGAGGGACGAGGCGCCGATGACGAGCCTGTCGTCGCGGGTCGCCTCGTGATGCCCGGACAGGCCTTGGTCGTCACGCGTCGCCACTACCGATCTTCCCCCAGGTCTGTTCCCCGACCGCCTAACGTCGGAGCGGCCGCGCCGCTACTGTAACAAAGAACGATGGGGACGCACTCTCAAGCTTAAAGACAACCCGGGAGGCCAGGCTATTTGCCGTTTGTGTGTCGGCCAGACGGCAAATATGGCAGGCTGGGCCATTCGAGCCGCCGGCATCCTGGCTCAAATGCGGACGGGGATTTTCATGTCTCAGGGGAGGACTGCCGCGTCCTTTCAGCGCAAGCGCGCGACGTGGTGGGTGATGCTCGCTTTCGTGAGCCTGGCCAGCGTGGCGGCGGCGCAGCCGGAGCCGGGCGACCTGCCGGCGTTCGGCGGTCATCAGCCATCGCTGGCCGTGCCGAAGCCGACCAGCGACTGGGCCAGCGTGGTCTCCCGTTTCCAGCAGCAGGAACGGGACGGGTTCACGGGCATGCCGCTGGAGGCGATCGCGTTCTGGGAGCGGGGAGTGGAGCTTGCCAGGGGCGGCCTCTCGATCGAGACGCTCGATGCCGTGCACCGGCATTTCCGGCAGGTCCAATACGTGTCCGACGCCACGAACTACCATGTCGAGGACCGGTGGGCGACGCCGGTGGAGTTCATCACCGACGGCGGCGACTGCGAAGACCATGCCACGGCGGCGTTCATGGCCCTGGTCCGGGGCGGCTGGCCACAGGCGCACATCTATGTGGTGAACGAGATGACGCCCGATGACGCCGTCCACACAATCCTGATCGCGTCGATCGAGGAAAACGGCCGGCTCGTCTGGTGGGCGCTGGACAGCCGGCACGAACGACCCGAACCGCTGGAGACGGACGACCTGGTTCCCGTGGAGGCGATGAACCTGCAATCGACCTGGCTGTACAGCGACCGTCGCCTGCAAGACGGCAGTCCGCCAGGCGACACAGACGATCATGGACGCCGGCCCGCATCCGTTCCAGGCGGAGCCGGAGACAGTTCCCGCTAAAGCGCCGGGTAGTCGGTGTAGCCTTCCGGGCCGTGGGAATAGAACGTCTTGAAGTCGGGCTCGTTGAACGCGGCATTCTCGGCGAAGCGGCGGGGCAGGTCCGGGTTCGAGATGAACAGCTGGCCGAAGGCGATGGCGTCGGCCTCGCCGGCGGCGAGAGCGGCCTCGGCAGTCTCGTGGGTGAAGCGCTCGTTGGCGATGTAGACGCCGCCGAACTGCTTCTTCAATTGCGGGCCGATGCGGTCCTCGCCGACATATTCGCGGACGCAGAGATAGGCGAGGCCGCGCTTGCCGAGCTCGGTCGCCACGTAGCCGAAGGTGGCGGCGGGGCTCTCGTCGCCCATGGAATGGGCGTCGCCGCGCGGGGCGAGGTGCATGCCGACACGGTCGGCGCCCCAGACGCCGGTGACGGCGTCGGCCACTTCCAGCATCAGCCGGGCGCGGTTCTCGATGGAGCCGCCGTAACCGTCGTTGCGGTGGTTGGAGGCGGTCTGGAGGAACTGGTCGACCAGGTAGCCATTGGCGCCGTGAATCTCGACGCCGTCGAAACCGGCGCGCTCGGCGTTGCGGGCGCCGTTGCGGAACGCCTCGACGATGCCCGCGATCTCGCCGGTCGCCAGCGCGCGGGGCGTGGGGAAGGCCACCTTCGGGCGCACGTGGCTGACGCTGCCCTCGGCGGCGATGGCGCTGGGTGCGACGGGTTCGTCGCCGTTGAGGAACATGGGGTGGGAGATGCGGCCCACATGCCAGAGCTGAAGGGCGATATGGCCGCCGGCGGCGTGGACGGCGGCGGTGATGCGCTTCCAGCCCTCGACCTGGTCGTCGGACCAGATGCCGGGCGTGTCGGCATAGCCGACGCCCATGGGCTCGACGGAGGTGGCCTCGGAGAGGATCAGGCCGGCGGAGGCACGCTGGACGTAGTAGTCGCGCATCAGGTCGTTGGGGATGCGGCTGGAGCCGGCGCGGGCGCGGGTGAGCGGCGCCATGATGATGCGGTTCGGCAGGCGGAGGGGACCGATGTCGATGGGATCGAAAAGCGTGGGCATGGAGGATGGGCCTTCGGAATTGCTGGAACGGGGAGCGCCCAGGATGGACGCTTTTGTGTTTGCGACAACTTAATGAGCCTGCCGGCGATGGCAAGCCTGCCATTTCGGTGCGGATGTCGGCCGACCGGAGTCTGAGCCGCGACCTGGTTCCGGCCCTGGCGACGATGATGTTCTCGTGTTCGGCGGCAATTTTTTCGGAAAAAGTTGTTGAAGCGGTTCCGCAAGCGACCTGATGTTGCGTAAATCAGGCTGGAAATCCGGGCGTCGAGCGTGCTCCGCCGGACAAAGGCCTTCCCGATAGAGATCGAGGTGACCGATGGCGACAATCGGCGACATTCTTGCGCGCAGATGGCCCGGGGCGCAGTGGACCATGACCGAGGATGACTATTCGAGCCTTCATTGGATGGCAGGCGGCGAACCGCCCGCAGAGCAGGATATCAGGGCGTTCTCGGCCGAGGTGGACGTGCTGATGGCGCGCGAGCGCATGGTGGTAACGCCGATGCAGTTCCGGCTGGCCCTGGACGGCGCCGGGTTGCTCGACGCCTGCGAGGCGGCGGTGGCAGCCGCGCCACGCGCCGTACAGATCGCGTGGAATTTTGCCGTGGCCATCGAGCGCCTTTCGCCGCAGGTCGCGCAATTCTCCGGCCAGCTCAACATCGCGCCAGAGCAGGTTGACGCGGTTTTCGAGGCGGCCGCCCAGATCGGGGCCTAGGCGATGGCGCGGGCGTGGTACCGGAGCCGCGTGCTGGCCCGGCAGACGACGACCAGCACCAGCTACGCGGACGTGGTCGACCTGACATTCACGCCCGCGCCCAGCACCGACTACCATCTGCTGTGGTCGGCACAGTTCGACCTGAGCCTGACGGGCAACAACGGTCGCCACCGGTTGCGCGACGATACGGCCGGCTCAACCCTCGCCAATCCGATCCACCGCGCGCCCAACACCATCGACATCATGTCCGTGGGCGGCATCGCCCGGTGGACGTCGGGGCCATCGCCGGGGACGCAGACTTTCAGCGTCGAGCACTCGGTCGATACGGCATCGATGACGCTGGGTACGGCCGACGCCTATCTCATGGCGATCAGCGCCGACGCCACGGATGCATTTGCCGAAAGCACGGGCAGCAGCAGTACCACCAGCAGCACGCTGTCCGACAAGGTCGCGCTGAGCTTCACGCCCGGTTCGGCGGGGGACTATCTCGTTGTCTGTTCATGCGAGATCAACGGGGTCATCCCGGCCTCGACCAATGGTGCAGGGCGGGTGCTGCTGGATGTCAATGGCACGCAGTTCTTCGACACGATCGACGGCTATTTTGCCCAGACCAGCGGCCAGCATGCGTCGTGGTGCCATGGCGCGGTCGTCAATTTCGCGGCGGAACCGCAGACCATCAAAATCCGCCATGCGGCCTCGGACAACGCCACCACCGCGCAGATCAGGCAGGCCCGGATCCTCGCCATGCGGCTGGACAGCTTTCCCGCCGGGCACACGGCGCAGAACAGCGCCAGGCAGTCGACCACCGCATCGTCGCCCCAAATGGCTGCCGGTACCACGTTTACGGCCCATGACCGCGACTATCTGCTTATCGGCACCGCGCTGATCGACCATTCCACCTCGGCTTCGACGATGGAGACCAGGGTGAACCGGGACGGAGCGGCCCGGTCCGCGTTCAAGCGGCGGCAGGTGTCGAGCTCGGGGTCGCGGCGGGCGTCCTATGTGGCGCTGGGGTATGACACGCTGGCGGCGGGAAGCCGGACGATCAGCCTGGACTGGTGGCGCACCAGCAGCGGCACGGCGAGCGTCACGGACGCGTTCATCGGCGCCTTTCTGCTCGACGCCGCCGATGCCGAGACACAGGCGCCGGCCGCGATGGCCGGACTCTCCGGGCTTGCGCCGGTGGCGGCGACCGATGGGGTGGCGATCATTCCGCCGGGGGCAGGGGTGCTGGTGGCGCTGGTTCCGGCCATCGGCGCGAGCGTCAGCCTGCCGGTTCCCGCTGCGGCATTGGCGCTTGCGGGCGGGGCGCCGGCCCTGGCGATGGGGGCGGCGGTGGAAGTGCCGCCGTCCAACCCGGCGATCACCGGACCGGCGGCGCTGACGCGGGTGGACGGGGTCCTGCATGCCGGGAAGGCGACGGTGACACTGTCGGGCCTTGTTCCGGCCCGCGCGGGGCCGACCTGGCGCGCCATCAATGAAAATCAGTCGGCCTGGGCCGACCGGAACCCGGCAGCGTCCACGTGGACGCCGGTTCCGGCAGCATGAAAGGACATCATCATGGCGGTAACGATCAATCTCTATGACAGCTTCAAGGAGTATATGGGCGACGGCACCATCGACCTGGACGGGCACAGCTTCAAGGTGATGCTGCTGAACAATTCCGCGTCGTTCTCGGCCGGCCACTCGGTGCTGGCGGATGTGTCGGGCAACCAGATCTCCGGGGGCAGCGGCTATACCAGCGGCGGCGCGACGCTTTCGAGCGTGACCTGGGGGCAGACCGGCGGAACGGCGAAGTTCGATGCCGCCGACGTGACCTGGACGGCGAGCGGCGGGGCGATCACGGCCTACAAAGCGGTGCTGTATGACGACACGCCGAGCAGCCCGCTGAAGCCGCTGGTGGCGTTCATCGATTTCGGCGGGGTGCAGACGGCCAATGACGGCGCCCAGTTCAAGCTGATCTGGAACGCGGCCGGTATCTTCACGCTGACGTGAGCGCGGCGGGAGAGGCGTCGCGGCGTCGCCGAAGCCTGCGCCTGCTGGACAAGATCGGCATGGACAAGGTGCGCGAGCACATGGCGACGGGCAAGTCGCTGGCGGTCATCGCGAATGTGCTCGGCGTCCGGCCCGAAGCGCTGCTGACATTCGTGAAGCTGCCGGAGAACGCGGAGCGGTACCGGCTGGGCAGGGCCGAGCGGGCGCTGGCGCTGGTGGAGCAGGCGCTCGACATCGTCGACGCGGCGGACGCGGAGGACGTGCGGATCGTCAAGTTGCGGGTGGAGACGCGGAAATGGCTGGCGGCGCATCTCGATCCGCGCCGGTACGGCAACGGACGGGCGTCGCAGGCGGAGGAGACGCTGGATGCGGCCCATCTCGACCTGTTGCGGCGGATGACGGGTGACAACGGCGAAAATGTTGAAGAGCCGAGTTCATCATAGCGCGTTGCGTCGCCGCTTGCGGAGAATTGGTCCGTAATCTCCGCACATTGTGCGGAGATTACGGCTTCTAATCTCCGCACAATGTGCGGAGATTGCGCCTGCCGATGCGACGCTTTCAGGGGCAACAGCTCTTCTTGCCGAGATTTTTGGGAGGTGAGGTTCGGGACGACGAAGATTGAGTTTTGTGGTGATAGCGCGTTCAAGGGCTTAGCGCGCCCATCCGAGTTAAGTGGACTGTCACCGAAACCCTGTCACCGAAACCCACAACCCCGACCGCCCCGGACACGTAGACGCCCAAAGCGGCCAGGCTGAATCCGACCCATTGCTGACATTTGTTACCCAAACTAACGTGGTGACGCGCAGCTCGTGGAGGAGGTCGGAGCCGTGGAAGTAATGTCTGAACTGCGACCAATTGGCGCGGTCTTCACCGGAGGAGATTTCCGCACAGGTTTGACGATGCTCCA
>CAMBYA010000174.1 GCA_945872035.1 Rhizobium sp. Q54 | reverse complement strand
CCTCGACGTCCAGCGGCGCGAAGTCGGCCACGTTGCGTGTCACGATCGTCATGCCGTGCACGAGCGCGGTCGCCGCGATGAACGAATCCCGTTCGGGACGGGGATCGGGCACGTGAAGCGGAGCGCAGCGGAGCGCCACCGCCGTATCGACCGGTATGGTCCGCTCCGCGAACTCGGGCAGGACCTGGTTGTCCATCCAGGAACGCAGCCTTGCCCCCTGGACCGCATCGCGGCGCTCGATCAGCCGGATTCCCAGGTCAAGCTCCATGACGGTGATGGCCGAGAGGTAGAACGCCGAGGCATCCATGCCAGACAGCCACGCCACGACGGCCGGATCGGCCTTGCCGTCGCCCGCCTTGCGCAGTTCGGAAATGACGTTGGTGTCGAGCAGGAACATCACGAGAAATCGGCCTCGCGCGGCAGGTCGCGCGAGCGGGGAAACTCGACCTCTATGTCCGCGAGGCCGGGCGCCGACAGCGACTCCACGAGGTTCCGGCGCCCGCCGGTGATGCGCTGGTACTCCTCGTAGCTGAGCAGCACATGGGCCGGCCGCCCGCGGTTGGTGATGAACACCGGGCCGGTGCGCGCGGCTTTCTGCGCCTGGTTGGCGTTCTGCTGGAACTCGCGGCTCGACAGGGTCGTGATGGTCATGATGGAGCCTCGTCCCACTGAATATGTTGATACATTAGAACATAAGGCTTTATCCCGCAATTCCAATAGCCGGCTGGCCAAAGCCTGCTATCATCCAGCCTTGGGAATGACGGGGTGAACGCCATGCTGAAAACCGTCCGGGTGACGATCGAGCAGATCTACGTGCCGACCAAGTACCGCAAGTCCCTCGACCAGAAGAAGGTCGACAAGCTGGCGGGCGACATCCTTGAGAACGGCCTGAAGATTCCGATCCATGTCCGTCCCGACGCGGACCGGTACATCCTGGTGGAAGGTCTTCACCGGCTGGAGGCCGCCCGGGCGCTGGGCGAGGCGACCATCGACTCGCTGATCGTGCACGCCCACCGCGCCTGAGACGCGCCTCATCTTCGGTGCCGCACAAAAAAAGACGGCCACCGCCCGAGGCGATGGCCGTCTGTAACGAACTTAGGAAGCGGGTTACTGGACCTTCTTGTCCAGCGCGGCCTTGGCCGCCGGGAAGCCGTTCAGGTCGAAGCTGAGCGGGATCTGCTTGCTGGTCGGTGACAGCAGGGTCAGCGTCGCCTGCTTGCCGCCCTGCAGCGAGCGGAGCACCGCGTCGTTCACCGGGATCGCGACCCGGCAGCCGCTGTTCAGGCACTGCACGTAGTTGCCCGGGATGGCGGTACCGCCGTCGACCGCGAAGGGCGGGTTGTTCTGCAGGCGGAAGCCAAGCGGCACGATGCCGACCAGGGTCTGGTTCGCGCCGGACTTGCCATAGGCCAGGGCGGCGACGAACTTCTTGTCCTTGTTCACCAGCACGACCTGGATCTGGCAGGACTTCGGCTGCGGGCACACCAGGCCCCAGTTGCCGAACATTTCCGGCTTGGGAGCGGCGGCGGCAGACTGAGCGGCGGGCGCGGGCGTTTGCGCCACAGCCGAGGAAGAAGCGTAGACCGAACCCAGTGCGAGTACCCCTAACGCAAGTGCGACAGCGTTCGACCGAAGAATATTTCCGAGCAAGTTGTCCTCCATGGGACTGAAGATTGAGCAGACATTCGAGTGCGACGACCCCCTCGGCCACCCTCTCCGGCCGCTGATCGAGCGGCAGGTGCGTAGCATTCTTGCCACTTGGCGTCCATGGGCGTGTTGTCGCGAGGCCTGCAGGAAGTAGGTGCGGCATCGGCCCGTGTCGACCGCGAAACGAGGCGGCACGGACCGATCCAGCGGCTTTTTCGCGGGCGGGTCGTCGATTATCCCGTGCCCGCGCGAAAGCGCTCGGTTAGAACAGGGCGCCAGACAGGGAATCGCGGGGAGACGGCCGATGTCCAACAGCTTCCGTTCGCTTTATCCGGACCAGCGCGTGCTGATGGGGCCGGGTCCGTCCAACGTGCATCCGCGCGTACTCGCTGCCATGGCGCGGCCCACGGTCGGCCATCTGGACCCCTGGTTCTCCGGCTTCATGGAGGACCTGAAGGAGCTGCTGCGCATGGCGTTGCGCACCCGCAACGCGCTGACTTTCCCGGTGTCGGCGCCCGGGTCCGCCGGCATGGAAACCTGCTTCGTCAACCTTGTGGAACCGGGCGACAAGGTGATGGTCGTCGTCAATGGCGTGTTCGGCAAGCGGATGGTCGAGAACGTCGTCAATTGCGGCGGCGTGCCTGTCGCGGTGGAGTTCGAGTGGGGCACCACCGTCGATCCGGCAAGGATCGACGAGGCGCTGCAAACCCATCGCGATACGAAGATCCTGGCTTTCGTCCATGCCGAAACCTCGACCGGCGTGGCGACCGACGCGGCGGCGATCAGCGACATCGGGCGCAGGCATGGCTGCCTGACGCTGATGGACGCGGTGACCAGCGTCGCCGGCATTCCCGTCGAGGTTGATGGCTGGCAGATCGACGCGGTCTATTCGGGCACCCAGAAATGCCTGTCCTGCCCGCCAGGCCTGTCGCCCGTGTCGTTCTCGGAGCGAGCCGTTGCGGCGGTAAAGGCGCGCAAGACGCCGGTGCAGAGCTGGTTCCTCGACCTGACCAAGGTGATGGCGTACTGGGACGGCAGCGGCGGCCGCTCCTACCATCACACGGCGCCGGTAAACGCGCTCTATGGCCTGCACGAATCGCTGGTCATGCTGGCGGAGGAGGGCATCGAGAACTCCTGGGCGCGCCATGCCGCCATGCACCAGGAGCTAAAGACCGGACTCGAGGCATTGGGACTGGAGTTCCTCGTCCCGGTGGAAAGCCGCCTGCCACAGCTCAACGCGGTCAAGGTGCCGCAGGGCGTCGACGAGGGCGCCGTGCGCGCCCACGTGCTGCAGCGCTACGGGCTGGAGATCGGTGCGGGGCTCGGTGCCCTTGCCGGCAAGATCTGGCGTATCGGCCTGATGGGGCAGACCGCCCAGCGCAGCTCGGTCACCTTGTGCGTCGAGGCGATCCGCGACGCTCTGGCCGCGCAGGGACGCTGAGGGCCTCAAGAGAGGCGACTATTTCACACGGGCGAGCAACGCCTTCTCGGCATCGGCGTAGCCCTTGAGCGCCAGTCTGGCCGACATGGTTCGTTCCGACGTGACGTTGAACGTCACCGTCAGGTCGGTGCCCCTGCGCATCGAATCCAGCAACGAGGCGGCGGTTGTCATGCGCGCGATACAGATGCGCGGGTTGCAGCGGAGATAGCTGGGGCCGTCGATGGCCCCGCCATTGTCAACCCGCAGCGTCGGGTTCTTGCGCAGATAGACGCCGATCGGCAGGTCGATGCGCAGGTCCATCTCGGCGCCCTTCCTGAAAATCGCGACATTGGCGACCTGCTGCTTCTTGTCATTGGTCAGCGCCTGCTGGATTTCGCAAGCCTCGCCGCCGGTCTGGACGGGTACGCAGAGCAGGTTCCATGCGCCATAGACTTGTTTGGACACGTTCGGCGCCGCGGGCTTGGCTGGCGCCTGAGCCTGCGCTGCCGGGATTGCGGCCAGCGCGACGATGGCCGCCCCGAGAACTGTCTTGCGGATCGAGTGCATCACGGCGGCAAAAGTCATCGGGCTCTCCTGGTGCGGAACAATGTCAGGTCAGCGTGGTTGGGCGAAACTATCGGATGCTTCATGGCCGGGCGGTGAGTGCCTTCTCGGCCGCGGCAAACCCTTTCAGTGTGAACTTGACCGGCACCGGCTTGGTCGCCTCGGCATACATGGTCAGCGTCGCTTCGCTGCCAGTGCGCAGCGCGCCCAGGAAAGCCTCCGTCGCCAGCATCTGGGCGATGCAGCCATTCGTGTCGCAGCGCAGGAATGTCAGCGCGTCGGTCGCGATACCGTTGTCGATCTGCAGCATCATGTTCTTGCTGAGCAGCACGCCGAGCGGCACGCGGAACATCAACACCTTTCCGCCGCCGCGCTTGATCAGGTACATCCCCGCGGCCAGCTTGCTGTTCTTGTTGGCGAGCAGCTGGTGAATCTCGCAGTCCTGCTGCTCATCGGCCTTCGAGGCGGCGCAGAACAATTGCCAGCTGTCGTAATCGGTGCGGACCTCGTCAGCGGCCCGGGCGCCGGGCGCCGATGCGAGGAAAAGCGCTGCAAGCCCGATGGCCCAGCCTCGCCGGAACAGAGTGGTCACCGTAGCAGGAATCATCTTGCCCCCAAAAGCCAGGTACCGGGTTCCCCTCCGAATCCGGACGGTCCGGCGTAGCATGGCGACCCGTCCGCGCCAACAGTCATTTCCGGTCAGGCGAGCCATGTCCTGAGAATATCATTGAGCCGGCTTTCGGTCGCCTGGGTCAGTCGCTTCAGCTCGTATTCCTCCAGCACCGCCCGGAACAGCTCCTCGCGCGAGATCAGGTCATGGTTGACCCGGATTTCCAGCATGACCTCGGCCAGTTCCGACGCCGGCACCTCGTGCAGTGTCCGCGACCCCCGGCAGCGGACGATCGCGCGAGGCTGGTTCGGCAGCCGGATCACCTTTTCCTCGTTGTCGCCGAACGTCTCGGTCTCGATCGCCAGGATGCCTTCGCTCTTGGCGTGGGCAAGGGCCGTGGTGAAGCGGCGGCGCGTATGGTCATAGATGCGGCCCAGGTCGCCGGCGCGCGCATAGAGCGCGTACAGCCGGTCCTCCAGGATCGGTCCCTCGGCGGCCGTGATCTTCTCCATGCCGTGGACCAGCTGAGCGACGGTCGCCGCACGAGGATCGGCGACCGCGGTCTGCTGCCATTCGGTGTAGGGCTGCTTGGCGATGGTTCCCATGGTCGCGTCTCGTCCTGTCGCTGTCGGAACGGCGCATTCTGCCCGTAAGGCAGTCAATAGCAAGCGTCACGCCCAATGCTGGCTAATCGCCACTGGCGCGATCCGTACCAGTCGGTAATATCGCGCGGCACGCTGGGGAGCGTCCGTTGAAAGTGGGGGAGGCGATGCGCCAGATCGGTCTGTGTCTGCTGTTGTTCATCCTGGTTGCCGCAGGTTCTGTCTGGGGCTAGCCGGGGTATTGCCTTTCTACGCCAGGGCGCGATCTTATCGGTTCTGCGCAACAGCGAATGGGAGACGATGATGGCCGAACTGGAAACCGCGACACTGGCCGGCGGGTGCTTCTGGTGCACCGAGGCGGTGTTCCTGCCGATCCGCGGCGTCGAATCCGTGCGGTCGGGCTATACCGACGGCCTGACGCGCAATCCGAGCTACCGCGAGGTCTGCTCGGGCACGACCGGGCATGCCGAGGCGGTCGAGGTGCGCTTCGATCCGGATGTGGTGTCCTACGGCACCATCCTCGACATCTTCTTCGCCACCCACGATCCGACCCAGCTGAACGGCCAGGGCGCCGATATAGGCACCCAGTACCGTTCGGCGGTCTACTACCATTCCGAGCCACAGAAGCGCGAGGTGGAGGCGGCCATCGCCCGCGCCGCCGGGGTGTGGGACCAGCCCATCGTCACCCAGCTTCGTCCGGCCACCGTGTTCTGGCCGGCGGAAAACTACCATCAGGATTATTACGCGAATAATCCCGGTCAGCCCTACTGCATGGCCGTCGTCGCGCCCAAGGTCGTCAAGGCGCGGCAGAAGTTCAAGGACCTGCTCAAGGACTAGCGGGTTCGGGTTGGCGCGCGCGACCTGATCGCCTACAATCACCCGTGACGGAAGCGTCACGGGGATAAGCCATGAAGATCAAGCTCGATACCGCCGTTTGCCGGGGCGGCGCACGTTGCTGGGAAAACGT
>CAMBYA010000173.1 GCA_945872035.1 Rhizobium sp. Q54 | reverse complement strand
TCCCATATCTTCGGCCATGGCGGCGCCCGCGCCGAGGCGGAAAAGCTGGGCGTCGACTTCCTCGGCGAAATCCCGCTGCACATGGCGATCCGCGAAACCTCGGATGCGGGCACGCCCATCGTCGTCAAGGACCCCACCGGCCCGCACGCGAAGGCCTACATGGAGATCGCCAGCAAGGTCGCGGCAAAGATCGGCGCGGATGCGGGACGCAAAAGCCCGAGCATCTCGTTCATTCAATAGACATTTCAACTACTTCATCGTTATCCCCGCGCACGCGGAGATGGCGGATTTGGGTGGGTTTTACCCCCGTTCCAGCACCACGAAATCATAGGTCGGCCCACCCCCGGGCGGCGTGCCCGGCGTGCGCGACACCTCGCGCCACTGGTCGCCCAGCACCGGAAGGAACGTGTCGCCGTCGAAGTCGGCGTGGATTTCGGTGAGGTAGATGCGGTCGGCCAGCGGCAGCGCCTGTTCGTAGATGTTACCGCCGCCGATCACCATGATTTCGTCGGTCTCATTGCCCGCCGCGATGGCGCGGGCCAGCTTCACCGCCTCATGGAAATCATGGGTGACCGTGATGCCCTCGCCGTTCACCTCGCCGGTGCGGGTCACCACGATGTTGGCGCGCCCCGGCAGCGGCCGGCCGATGGATTCGTAGGTCTTGCGCCCCATGATCATGGGCTTTCCCATGGTGACGGCCTTGAAGAATTTCAGGTCTTCCGGCAGCCGCCACGGCATGCCGCCCGCATGGCCGATCACGCGGTTCGCCGCCATGGCGACCACCAGCGAGAGGGTCATACGGCGACGGGCGCGGCGATATGGCCGTGCGCCTGGTAGTTCTCGATGACGATGTCGTCATAGGTGAAGGCGAACAGGTCGGTCACCGACGGATTGAGCTTCAGGGTCGGCAAGGGAAGCTGCTCGCGCCGCAGCTGCCGGTCGGCCTGCTCGAGGTGGTTCAGGTACAGGTGCGCGTCGCCGAAGGTGTGTATGAACTCGCCCGGCTTCAGCCGGCACACCTGCGCCACCATCTCGGTCAGCAGCGCGTAGGAGGCGATGTTGAAGGGGACGCCGAGGAAGATATCGGCGCTGCGCTGGTAGAGCTGGCACGACAGCTTGCCGTCCGCCACGTAGAACTGGAACAGGCAGTGGCAGGGCGGCAGCGCCATCTCGTCCACCTCGGCCACGTTCCAGGCGCTGACGATGTGGCGCCGGCTGTCCGGCTTGACCTTGATCTGCTCGATGACGCCCGCGATCTGGTCGATGTGCCGTCCGTCGGGCGTCGGCCAGCTGCGCCACTGGTGGCCGTAGACCGGGCCCAGGTCGCCGTTCTCGTCGGCCCAGTCGTCCCAGATGCTGACGCCGTTGTCCTTCAGGTAGCGGATGTTGGTGTCGCCCGACAGGAACCACAGCAGCTCGTGCACGATGGACTTCAGGTGCAGCTTCTTGGTGGTGGTGAGCGGGAAGCCCTCCGCCAGGTCGAAGCGCATCTGATGGCCGAAAACGCTCTTCGTGCCGGTGCCCGTCCGGTCGGTCTTGACGACGCCGTGGTCGCGGACATGGCGCATCAGATCAAGATATTGTTTCACCCGCCGCTCCGGCCGCAAATTGTGGATGAGGAGTATAGCCGATTCGGATTTGGCCGTCACAGCGGGATGCGCGCTGCCCCTTTAAAATTCCCGCGCACACGCCTATATAGGGCGTGTCGGGGTAACCCGACTATGGCGATAAACGGTTTGTGGAATAAGCGTTACGGACCCGGGGGCGGTACCCGGCGCCTCCACCATTACTCCTCCCTTCGGGGCTGGGTTCATGGGGGCGAAACAGGATCGACGTGCGTGGTAAAGACAAGCTTTTTGCTCGGTATGGTAGCCGCCGTCATCGGGCCAAACGCACAAATGCCAACGATAATGAGGCATTCGCAGTAGCTGCCTAATAAGCATGCTTAAGCGCGGTTCGGCGGGGCACCGGGCAACAGAAGCCCCGTCACTAACTCACCCATTGCCACTACTCCGCCGGATGCGCGTGCAGCCGGTTCTCGCGCAACTCCCCCATGGCATGTCGGATGATCTGCCAGGCGCTGTGCAGGCTGAGAGCAGCCATCAGGAAGCCGACGGCCAGGTCCGGCCAGTGGCTGTGCGTCAGGTAGACGAGGCCCGCCGCGCCGATCACCGCCACGTTGGCGATGGCATCGTTGCGGCTGCACAGCCAGACCGACTGGCGGTTGGAATCGCCGCCGCGGAATTTGTACAGAAGCACCGCAGAGCCCACATTCGCCACCAGCGCCATGGCGCCGACGATGCCCATGACCGGCGCTTCCGGCAGGCCGCCGGTGGTCGCCATGTATGCCGAATAGCCCAGCACGTAGAAGCCGAACACCGCCATGGCGCCGCCCTTGACCAGCGCCGCGCCGGCCCGCCAGGTGATGGCCTTGCCAAGGACGAACAGGGCGATCAGATAGTTGGCGGCGTCGGCGAGGAAGTCCAACGCGTCGGCCTGCAGCGACACCGATCCTGCCATGGCGCCCGCCACCGCCTCGATACAGAACATGGCCGCGTTGACGCCGAACACGATCCACAACACGTTGCGATAGACGCCGTCCAGGTCATGGGCGTGATCGTGGCCATGCCCGCCATGGCCATGGCCGTCATTGTCACCGCCACAACACGCGCTCATGCCGCGCTCTTGCCGGTGTCGATCCCGGCTTCCTCGGCCGCGTGCTCCATCATGTCGGCGACGACGCAGCGGATGTGATGGTCCTCGGCCTCGTAGAATACCTGCTTGCCGCGGCGTTCCGAGCGCACCAGCCGCGCCGCGCGCAGCAGCCGCAGGTGATGGCTGACCAGTGAAGGGGAAAGCGACAGCTTCAGCGCGATCGCGCCCACCGGCATCGGCCCGTCGAGGCACAGCATCAGGATGGCGAGCCGCGACGGATCGCCCATCAGCTTGAACGTATCGGCCACTTGCGGGATCAGGTCGTCGGACACGATATACCCACACATTTGAATACCTGTTCATATGTTAGGTGCTTAGCCCCCAAAGTCAAGTCGCCCTGAAACACACAGAATTGACGCGCTTCTGCCCGCACGCGATTGACTCCTGCCCGCGCGGGCTTAGTCTCTGGCTTATGACTTCCGGGCAAAAATCCTCCGATGGCGGAGACATCGACTACGACGCGCTGATCCGTTCGGCGCTGGTCGGCGTCGTGCGCAACCTGCTCGCCGACACCGCCAAAAGCGGCCTGATCGGCAACCACCATTTCCACCTGGCGTTCAGCACCACCCATCCGGGCGTGGCGATGCCGGAGCGTCTGCGCCAGCAGCATCCGAAGGATATGACCATCGTGCTGCAAAACCAGTTCTGGGACCTGGAGGTGGACGACGCGTGGTTCTCGGTGAAGCTGAGCTTTTCCGGCAAGCTGGAAAAGCTGGTGATCCCGTTCGACGCCCTCGTCGGCTTCCTCGACCCCAGCGTGCAGTTCGCCCTGCAGTTCCGCGAAGTGAACGGCAAACCGGCGGACCGGCCGGCCGGGTCCGCGCCGGCCGACACGGCCGCCGGGTCCGCGGCCGACGGCGGCAACAACGTGATTGCCCTCGATATCTTCCGCAAACAATAATCCGCCCGCCGGCGCCCCGAGTCGCCGGCATTCTTGACAGCCGGATGGAGCAGCGCCGGCCGCGGGACCGTCCCAACGGGACCAGATCGCCGCCTCCTGGCACCAAACGCATGAGCCGAGACCGCCGATGAACGCTTTCCAATTCCAGGACATGTTCCCGCTGGGCGACGACACCACGCCCTACAAGAAGCTGACCACGGATTTCGTGGGCCGCGAGAAGATCGGCGGGAAATCGATCCTGACCGTGGACGGCGACGGCCTCGCCCTGCTGGCGCGCGACGCCATGCGCGACATCGCCCATCTGCTGCGCCCCGGCCACCTGGCCCAGCTCCGCATGATCCTCGACGATCCGGAAGCCTCCGACAACGACCGTTTCGTGGCGCTGGAGCTGCTGAAAAACGCCAATGTCGCCGCCGGCATGGTGCTGCCGAGCTGCCAGGACACCGGCACGGCCATCGTCGTCGGCAAGAAGGGCCAGTATGTCTGGACCAGCGAGAACGACGAGGCGGCCTTGTCGCGCGGCGTGCTCGACACCTACACCAACACCAATTTGCGCTACTCGCAGATGGCGCCGCTGAAGATGTTCGAGGAGGTCAACACCAAGACCAATCTGCCGGCGCAGATCGACATCTACGCGACCCCGGGCGATGCCTACAAGTTCCTGTTCATGGCCAAGGGCGGCGGCTCGGCCAACAAGACGTTCCTCTACCAGGGCACGCCCACCCTGCTGCGCGAGGACAAGCTGCTGCCGTTCATCGACGAGAAGATCCGCACGCTCGGCACCTCCGCCTGCCCGCCCTATCACCTGGCCGTGGTGATCGGCGGCCTGTCGGCCGAGATGACCCTGAAGACGGTGAAGCTGGCGTCGGCCCGCGACCTGGACAATCTGCCGACCGAGGGCGGCCCGTCCGGCCATGCCTTCCGCGACATCGAGATGGAAGCCAAGATCCACGCGCTGACCGCCAAGACCGGCATCGGCGCCCAGTTCGGCGGCAAGTATTTCTGCCATGACGTCCGCGTCATCCGCCTGCCCCGCCACGGCGCCTCGGTGCCGATCGGCATCGGCGTGTCCTGCTCGGCCGACAGGCAGGCCAAGGGCAAGATCACCGATGGCGGCATCTATCTCGAGCAGCTCGAGACCGAACCTGCCCACTATCTGCCCGAGCCCGGCGATGCCGACCTGCACAGCGACGTGGTGCAGATCGACCTGAACCAGCCCATGGAACAGATCCTGACGACGCTGAACCGGTATCCGATCAAGACCCGGCTGTCGCTGACGGGCTCCATCGTGGTCGCCCGCGACCTGGCGCACGCCGCGATCCTGAAGAAGATCGAGGCCGGCGAGCCCATGCCGCAATACATGAAGGACCACATCGTCTACTACGCCGGCCCGGCGAAGAAGCCGGACGGCTACGCCAGCGGCTCGTTCGGCCCGACCACGGCCGGCCGCATGGACAGCTATGTGCCGACGTTCCAGCCGCTGGGCGGCTCCATGGTGATGCTGGCCAAGGGCAACCGCAGCAAGCAGGTGACCACCAGTTGCGCCCAGAACGGCGGCTTCTATCTCGGCTCGATCGGCGGCCCAGCGGCGATCCTGGCGCAGAACAACATCCGCAAGGTCGAAGTGCTGGACTTCGAGGACTTCGGCATGGAGGCTGTCTGGAAGATCGACGTCGAGAACTTCCCCGCGTTCATCGTCGTTGACAACAAGGGCAACGACTTCTTCGCGGACATCTGACGCGGGGCCGCTCTCCGGCCCTTGCCGAAGGAGAGACGATGACCGGCATACGCATCGAGAAGGACAGCTTCGGCGACATCGCCGTGCCGGCCGATCGGTACTGGGGCGCGCAGACCCAGCGGTCGGTGGAGAATTTTCCGATCGGCGGCGAGCGCATGCCCACGGGCATCGTCCACGCGCTGGGGCTGATCAAGCAGGCCGCCGCCGTCGTCAATACAAGCCATGGCCTCGATCCTGAACTGGCCAGGGCCATCGCCGCCGCCGCCGCCGAAGTCGCATCAGGCGCGCTCGACGATCATTTCCCGCTGGTGGTGTGGCAAACCGGGTCAGGCACCCAGTCCAACATGAACGCCAACGAGGTGATCGCCAACCGGGCCAGCGAGATGCTGGGCGGCGAGATCGGCATGACGCGGCTCGTCCACCCGAACGACCACGTCAACATGTCCCAGTCGTCCAACGAC
>CAMBYA010000172.1 GCA_945872035.1 Rhizobium sp. Q54 | reverse complement strand
CAACTGAGCTATTCGCCCCTCGTCGCCGAGGACGCGCCGTAATACGGTCCTCGGTCGCGGGTGTCAAGAACCGGTGGCGGCCATTTTTCTCTCCTCCACCAACAGTGCTTCTGCGAGCAGCGCGAAGCAGCCCAGCCGGGCCGCCGATGGCTGTGTGGCGGAGGGGCTGGATTGCCGCGCTACGCTCGCAAATGCACGGAGGGGCGGGAGTGAGACAACCTGCATCCGTCACTTGCGGACGGGTGGGTCTACCGCTTGGTCACCAGCGCCGCCAGAGCCTCGGGCAGCTCGCTGAAATCGTCGATCAGCACGTCCGCCAGCAAATCCGCGGCGGGAACCGTCGAGTAGCCGAACGTCACCGCCACGACCGGCGTGCCGGCGTTGCGGGCGGTGTCCACGTCGGTCTGGCTGTCGCCGACCATCACCGTGCGGCGCAGGTCGCCGCCCATGCGGTCGACGGCGGCGGTCAGGTGGCCGGCGTGGGGCTTCTTCTCGGTCACCGCGTCGGCGCCCAGGATGGCGCCGAACCAGTGGCTCATGCCCAGGCTGTCGAGCAGCAACTCGGTCAGGCGCTGGGGCTTGTTGGTGCACACGCCCAGCTTCACGCCGTTGTCGCTGAGCAGGGTCAGCGTCTCGATCACGTTGGGAAAGGCCGTGGTGCCGTCGGCGATATGGTCGGCGTAATAGTCGAGGAAGGTGGCGAACGCGGCGTCGAACGTGGCGTCGTCGAGCGTGGTGCCCGCTGCCGTCGCCGCCTTCAGGATCAGTGCGCGCGCGCCGTGGCCCACCATGTGGCGCACCTCGTCGGCGCCGATCTCCGGCAGGCCGATGGTGCGCATGGTGTGGTTGAGCGCGCCCGTCAGATCGGGGGCGCTGTCGACCAGGGTGCCGTCCAGGTCGAATATCACGGTGTCGGGAAGGCGCATGGCGGTGCTGTCTGCATCCTGCGGTGGTAAACCGGCGACCTTTGTGGCAGGTTTCCGCTGGAAAGCAAAGAGCCGCGCGGAAGCGAGAACCCCCTTCATGACAGCCAGGAAAACCGCCGTCGTCGTCCTTGCCGCGGGCAAGGGAACGCGGATGAAATCCAGCCTGCCCAAGGTGTTGCACCCCATCGCCGGCCGCGCCATGGTGCATCACGTGCTGGCCGCCGCCGCCGAGCTGGCGCCGGAGCGCACCATCGTCGTCCTCGGCAGGGACATGGACCCGGTGGCCAAGGCGGTCGCGCCGGCCATCGTCGCCGTGCAGGATCCGCCACTGGGCACCGGGCACGCCATGCTGGCTGCCGCCGATGCGCTGGACGGCTTCGATGGCGACATCATCGTCGCCTTCGCCGACACGCCTCTGGTGACGCCGGCCACCTACCGCCTGATGCTGGAGCGCCGCCGGGCGGACGACGATCCCGCTGTGGTGGTGCTGGGCTTCACGCCCGGCGATCCGGCCGCCTATGGAAGGCTGGTGGTGAAGAAGGGCAAGCTGAAACGGATCGTGGAATTCAAGGACGCGGACGCTGGCGAAAGGGCCATCGGCCTGTGCAACGCGGGGCTGATGGCGCTCGACGGCAAGCACGCGCTCGCCCTGCTGCGGGCCATCGGCAACGACAACGCCAACAAGGAATATTATCTGCCCGACGTGGTCGCCATCGCCCGTGACAGGGGGCTGGAGGCTACCGTGGTCGAGGCGCTGCCCGAGGAGGTCATGGGCGTCAACTCCCGGTCCGAACTGGCGAAGGCCGAGGCGATCTGGCAGCACCGCCGCCGCGAGCATTTCATGGCCGAGGGCGTAACCCTGGCCGATCCGGACACGGTTTATTTCAGCGCCGACACCATCCTGGGCCGCGACGTCACCATCGGCCCCAGCGTGGTGTTCGGCCCCGGCGCCTCCATTGAGGACGGCGTGAAGATCGAGGCGTTCTGCCACATCGAGGGCGCGCATGTGGCCTCGGGCGCGCGGATCGGCCCGTTCGCCCGGCTGCGGCCCGGCGCCGATATCGGCGAGGACGCCCATATCGGCAACTTTGTCGAGATCAAGAAGGCGGTGATCGAGAGGGGCGCCAAGGCCAATCATTTGTCCTATATCGGCGACGCGCGGGTGGGCGCGCAGGCCAACATCGGCGCCGGCACCATCACCTGCAACTATGACGGCTTCGCCAAGCATTTCACCGACATCGGCGCCGGCGCGTTCATCGGCTCCAACACCGCGCTGGTGGCGCCGGTGAAGATCGGCGACGGGGCGCTGATCGGCGCGGGCAGCGTCATCACCAGCGACGTGGCGGAGGACGCCATCGCCGTCACCCGCGCGCCGCAGAAGTCGATTCCCAAGGGCGCGGCGAAGTTCCGCGCGAAAAGCGCTAAGCAGAGGGTCAAGGGCTGAATGTGCGGCATCGTCGGTATCGTGGGCCGTGAGGCGGTGACGCCGCGGCTGGTCGAGGGGCTGCAGCGGCTCGAATACCGCGGCTACGATTCGGCGGGTGTCGCCACCCTGCCGGACGGCGGCGCCATCGACCGCCGCCGCGCCGAGGGCAAGCTGGGCAATCTGCGCAAGGCGCTGGACGCCAGCCCGCTGCCCGGGACTGTCGGCATCGCCCATACGCGCTGGGCGACCCACGGCGCGCCCAACGAGAACAATGCCCATCCGCACGCCACGGAAAAGGTGGCGGTGGTGCACAACGGCATCATCGAGAACTTCCGCGAACTGCGCGAGGAACTGACCGCGCAGGGTTACGTGATGGTGACCGAGACCGACAGCGAGGTCATCGCCCACCTGGTCACCGCAGGGCTGGACAGGGGTCTCTCGCCGCAGCAGGCCGCGGCCGCGGCGCTCAAGCGCCTCGACGGCGCGTTCGCCATCGGCATTTTGTTTGCCGGCCATGGTGATCTGCTGATCGGCGCGCGGCGCGGCAGCCCGCTGGTCGTCGGCTACGGCGACGGCGAGATGTATCTGGGGTCGGACGCGCTCGCCATCGGGCCGCTGTCGAACCGCATCTGCTACCTGGCGGAAGGCGACTGGGTGGAGCTGACGCCGACCGGCGCCGTGATCCACGATGAGACCGGCGCGGTGGTGCAGCGCGAGATCAAGCTGGCCAAGCTGGTCGGCGGCCTGATCGAGAAGGGCAACTACCGCCACTTCATGCAGAAGGAGATCTACGAGCAGCCTGCGGTGATCGGCGACACGCTCGGCACCTATTACAACGCACTCAGCCGCGCGGTGGTGATGCCGGCCATGCCGTTCGACATCGCCGTGGTACCGAAGATCACCATGGTGGCCTGCGGCACGGCGTTCTATGCCTGCATGGTCGCCAAATACTGGTTCGAGCGGATCGCCCGGATCAGCGTCGAGATCGACGTGGCGTCCGAGTTCCGCTACCGCGAGGCGGCGCTGCCGGCCGGCGGGCTGGCGATCTTCGTGTCCCAGTCGGGCGAGACCGCCGACACGCTCGCCGCGCTGCGCTATTGCCGCGAGCAGGGCCAGCACATCCTCAGCGTGGTCAACGTGCCGGAGAGCTCCATCGCCCGGGAATCGGACGTGGTCCTGCCGACTCACGCCGGGCCTGAGATCGGCGTCGCCAGCACCAAGGCGTTTACCTGCCAGCTGGTGGTGCTGGCGTGTCTCGCCGTCGCCGCGGCGCGGGCGCGCGGCACCATCGACGAGGCGACCGAGGCCGAACTCACCCATGCGCTGGTCGAGGTGCCGATGGCGGCCTCCGAGGTGCTCAAGCACGACGACCGGATCGAGAAGATCGCCGCCGACATCGCCAAGGCCCGTGACGTGCTTTATCTGGGCCGTGGCGCGCTTTACCCGATCGCTCTGGAAGGCGCGCTGAAGCTGAAGGAAATCTCCTACATCCACGCCGAGGGCTACGCCGCCGGCGAGATGAAGCACGGACCGATCGCGCTGATCGACCCGGCTGTGCCGGTGGTGGTGCTGGCGCCCAGCGACCGGCTGTTTGCCAAGACCGTGTCCAACATGCACGAGGTCATCGCCCGCGGCGGCCGGATTTTGCTGGTCACCGACGTGGCGGGCGAGAAGTCGGCTGGCGACGGCGCGGCCTGGACGCTGGTGCTGCCCGACATGCACGAGTTCGTCGCCCCGATCCTGCAGGCGATCCCGGTCCAGCTGCTGGCCTATCACGCCGCCGTCAGCAAGGGGACGGACGTGGACCAGCCGCGTAATCTGGCGAAATCCGTTACGGTTGAGTAGGAGTGGCGGCCCAGTATTATGGCCGTTTCGGTTCTATTGAATTGTCACCCCGGACTTGTTCCGGGGTCTGTCTCGATATCAGCACCGTCGTATGGACAAGAAGTACTACGTCTATATCCTCGCCAATCGGCCTCGGGGCGCGATGTATGTGGGCGTAACTTCCGATTTGCTTCGCCGTGTTTGGGAACACAAGTGCAAAGCTGTTCCGGGCCACACCGCCAAATACGTGATCGACCGGCTGGTCTATTACGAAGTTTTCTACGATATCCGCGAGGCTATCGCCCGCGAGAAGCAACTCAAGCGCTACGTGCGGCAGTGGAAGTACAACCTCATCGAGGAGCGGAATCCTCACTGGGAGGAAATCGTCCTCACTCCGTAGAGCCGTCACGCGGTGAAACAGACCCCGGAACAAGTCCGGGGTGACAATGTAAGGGGAGTAGGAAAAGGCTGTGTGCGTCCCCGCCCTGTTGAGTAATCCCCGGTGCGCCTCCATATTACCGCGACCTTTGCGGAGAGATGTCCATGGCTGAGTACGACTACGACCTGTTCATCATCGGCGCGGGCTCGGGTGGCGTTCGGGCGGCGCGCATGGCGACGTCCTATGGCGCGCGGGTTGGCATCGCCGAAGACAGCCGGGTGGGCGGCACCTGCGTCATCCGCGGCTGCGTGCCGAAGAAGCTGCTGGTCTACGCGTCGGGCTTCGCCGAGGAATTCGAGTGGGCGCACGGCTATGGCTGGACGGTCGAGGGGACCCGGTTCGACTGGCCGACGCTGATCGCCAACAAGGACAGGGAGATCGACCGGCTCAACGGCCTCTATCTCCAGACCCTGAAGAACAACAACGTGGTGCTGCACGAGGCGCGCGCCGCGCTGGTCGACGCGCACACCATTTCCCTGACCAAGGACGGCAAGGAGGTGGGACGCGTCACCGCCGACAAGATACTGGTGGCGACCGGCGGCTGGCCGGCCATGCCGGACGTTCCCGGCGCCGAACATGCCATCTCGTCCAACGAGGCGTTCGACCTGCCGGCGCTGCCCAGGCGCATCCTGATCGCCGGCGCCGGCTACATCGCCGTGGAATTCGCCTGCATCTTCAACGGCCTGGGCTCAAAGGTGATCCAGCTCTACCGGGGCGAGCAGATCCTGCGCGGCTTCGACCGCGACGTCCGCGACACCGTCGCTACGGAAATGCGCAAGAAGGGCATCGATATCAGGGTCAACTGCTCGCTGATCGCCCGCATCGACAAGCAGCAAGACGGCAGCCTGCTGGTGACCCAGGAGAGCGGCGAGACCATCGAGACCGACGCGGTGATGTATGCCGTCGGCCGCAACCCCAAGTCCGGCGGCATGGGCCTGGCGGAGGCAGGCGTGAAGATGGACGAGATCGGCGCCATCGTCATCGACGACGACTTCCGCACCTCGGTGCCCAACATCTTCGCGCTGGGCGACGTCACCCACCGGTTCCAGCTCACACCGGTCGCCATCGCCGAGGCCATGGCCTTCACCGCCACGCAGTTCGGCGGCCGGCCGGCCACCATGGACTACCGCGACATCCCGACCGCCGTGTTCACCCAGCCGCCGGTCGGCACCTGCGGCCTGACCGAAGAGGAAGCCCGCGAGCGCTACG
>CAMBYA010000171.1 GCA_945872035.1 Rhizobium sp. Q54 | reverse complement strand
GTGACGGCCGACATCGAGCAGATCGACAGCAAGCTGGCCCGGTTCGGCCTCGGCAACTGACCGTCGAGCCCACTGCACCCGCCGTCCGGCGAGGCGCAGCCTGTCCCCTGATCAGATACCCCGCCCCTTGAACCAGTCCGGATCCTCGTCGTCGGGGATTTCCGAACGGCCCCACAGGACGCGGGCGACGATGTGCTCGGCGGCCTGGTCGGGAGTCATCTCGGTCGTGTCGATCACCACTTCCGGATTCTCCGGCGGCTCGTAGGGACTGTCGATGCCGGTGAAGTTCTTGAGCTGTCCGGCACGGGCCTTCTTGTAGAGGCCCTTCACGTCGCGCTTCTCGGCCTCGGCCAGCGGCGTGTCGACGAAGATCTCGATGAACTCGCCTTCCGGCAGCATGGCCCGGACCATGTCGCGCTCGGCGCGGAACGGGCTGATGAAGGCGGCGAGCACGATCAGGCCTGCATCGGCCATCAGCTTGGCGACCTCGCCGACCCGGCGGACGTTCTCGACCCGGTCGGCGTCGGTGAAGCCCAGGTCCTTGTTGAGACCGTGGCGGACATTGTCGCCGTCGAGCAGGAACGAGTGCTTGCCCAGCGCGAACAGCCGCTTCTCGACCAGATTGGCGATGGTGGACTTGCCCGAGCCCGACAGACCGGTGAACCACAGCAGCCTGGGCCGCTGGCCCTTCTGCGCCGAGTGGGCCTCGCGGTCGATGTCGATGGCCTGCCAGTGCACGTTCTGCGCCCGGCGCAGCGAGAAATTGATCAGGCCGGCGGCGACCGTGGCGTTGGTCATCTTGTCGATCAGGATGAAGCCACCCAGGTCGCGCGAAGTCTCGTAGGGCTCGAACACCAGCGGCCGGTCGGTCGACAGATTGGCGATGCCGATGGCATTGAGTCCCAGCGTCTTGGCCGCCAGGTGCTCCATGGTGTTGACGTTCACCTGGTACTTCGGCGGCTGGACCACGGCGGTGACCATCTGGGTGCCCAGCTTCAGCCAGTAGGGCCGGCCGGGCAGCATCTCGTCGTCGGCCATCCAGATGATGGTGGTCTCGAACTGGTCGGCCACCTGCGGCGGCGCGCCGGCGGCGGCGATGACGTCGCCGCGTGAGCAGTCGACTTCGTCCGCCAGGGTGATGGTGACCGATTGGCCGGTAACCGCGACGGGCAGGTCGCCGTCGAAGGTGACGACGCGGGCCACGGTAGAGGTACGGCCCGAGGGCAGGATCCGCACCGTGTCGCCGGGCGACACGCTGCCGCCCGCGATCAGCCCGGCAAAACCCCGGAAATCCAGGTTGGGCCGGTTGACCCACTGCACCGGCATCCGGAACGGCCCGGTGGTGGCCGGATCGTCACCGATCTCCACCGTTTCCAGGTGGTCGAGCAGGACTGGGCCCGTATACCAGGGTGTCGCATCGCTGCGGGTGGTGATGTTGTCGCCGCGCAGGCCCGAGATCGGGATCGGGATGAAATCGTCGATGCCGATGCTGTGGGCGAAGGCGCGATAGTCGGCGACGATGCGGTCGAACGCCGCATGGTCGTAGTTCACCAGATCCATCTTGTTGATGGCCAGCACCAGGTGGCGGATGCCGATCAGCTTGGCGAGGTAGGAATGGCGCCGCGTCTGGGTCAGCACGCCCTTGCGCGCGTCGATCAGGATCACGGCCAGGTCGGCGGTCGAGGCGCCGGTCACCATGTTGCGGGTGTACTGCTCATGGCCGGGCGTGTCGGCGACGATGAACTTGCGCCGGTCGGTCGAGAAGAACCGGTACGCCACGTCGATGGTGATGCCCTGCTCGCGCTCGGCGGCGAGGCCGTCGACCAGCAGGGCGAAATCGATCTCCTGGCCCTGGGTGCCGACCCGCTTGCTGTCGGCCTCGAGGGCGGCGAGCTGGTCCTCGAAGATCATCTTCGAATCGTACAGCAGCCGGCCGATCAGGGTGGACTTGCCGTCATCGACGCTGCCGCAGGTGATGAAACGCAGCAGGCTCTTGTGCTGATGCTGCAGCAGGTAGGCGTCGATGTCCTCGGCGATGAGATCCTGGGCCTTGTAGGCACTGGCCTTCGAGGCATCGGACAGGGTCGTAGCCATCAGAAGTAGCCCTCCTGCTTCTTCTTCTCCATGGAGGCCGACTGGTCGTGATCGATGGCACGGCCCTGGCGCTCGGAGGTGGTGGTCAGCAGCATTTCCTGGATGACTTCCGGCAGGGTCGCGGCCTCGCTGACCACGGCGCCGGTGAGCGGATAGCAGCCGAGGGTGCGGAAGCGGATCGGCCGCATCACCGGCTCCTCGCCTGGATTGAGCGGAAAGCGTTCGTCATCGACCATCAGCAGCAAGCCGTCGCGCTCGACGGTCGGACGCATCTCGGAGAAATAGAGCGGCACGATGGGGATATTCTCCAGGTGGATGTACTGCCAGATGTCCAGCTCGGTCCAGTTTGAGATCGGGAACACGCGGATGCTCTCGCCCTTGGCCTTGCGGGCATTGTAAAGCCGCCAAAGCTCGGGGCGCTGGTTCTTCGGGTCCCAGCGGTGGTTGGCCGAGCGGAACGAGAAGATGCGCTCCTTGGCGCGGCTCTTTTCCTCGTCGCGGCGGGCGCCGCCGAATGCCACGTCGAACTGGTACTTGTCGAGCGCCTGCTTCAGACCCACGGTCTTCCACATGTCGGTGTGCAGCGGGCCGTGGTCGAAGGGATTGATGCCCTTTTCCTTGGCCTCCGGGTTCTGATGGACGATCAGCTCCATGCCGCTTTCGCGCGCCATGCGTTCGCGCATCTCGTACATGGCCTTGAACTTCCAGGTCGTGTCGACATGGAGCATGGGGAACGGCGGCGGCGACGGATAGAACGCCTTGCGCGCCAGATGCAGCATGCAGGCGCTGTCCTTGCCGACCGAATAGAGCATCACCGGGTTCTCGGCCTCGGCGACGACCTCGCGGAAAATATGGATGGATTCAGCTTCCAGACGCTGGAGATGGGTCAGCCGCGCGGCGGAAATCTGTGCCTCGCTGCTGGTCGCCTTTGCCGTCGTGCTCACGCCTTCAATCCCGCTGGTGCCGCTGTGCACGCCGCATATAGACACATCGGCGCCCGCCGACAAGCGGACGGCGCCGCGGCAAGCCAAAAATGGTCCGTCGTGTGGCGGTTTCGCGACAAACTGCCGGGAAGCGCGCCCCCTCAACCTGCCCCGACCTTTGGGCGTGACAGGGTGAAGGGGCGTTCTGTCCACTCCAAATCAGCTACGCAGCCTTGCCGCCGGTCGGGATCTGGTTGAACGGCAGGTCCTTGTCGACGCGGATGTCGCCCGGCATGCCGAGCACGCGCTCGGCGATGATGTTGCGCATGATCTCGTCGGTGCCGCCGGCGATGCGGCCGGCCGGCGCGCCCAGCAGCGTCCATGGGTAGGCGGCGCGCTGCACCGCGAGGTTGGGATCCGCGATGCCGCCGGCCATGTCCGCCAGGTCCATGCCGTAGGAGGCCATGTTCTGCTTCTGCGGACCCTGGATCAGCTTGGCGATGGAGGATTCGGGACCGGGCGTGTCGCCGCGCGACAGCGCCGACAGGGTACGGGCATTGACGTTGCGCACGCCGGCCTCGCGCACATACCAGTCGGCCAGCTTCTCGCGCACCGCCTGGTTGTTGATCAGCGGGCCGTCATCGTCCTCGAGCGAACGTGCCAGCTCGAACAGGCCGTCCCAGCTCACGCCGCCGCCGGCCGCGCCGCCCGAGGCGCCCACCGCGAGACGCTCGTTCATCAGCAGGGTCATGGCCACGTTCCAGCCATTGCCGACCTCGCTGATGCGGTTCGAGTCAGGGATGCGCACGTCGGTCAGGTAGACCTCGTTGAAATGCGCGGCGCCGGAAATCTGCTTGATCGGCCGCGGCTCGATGCCCGGCGTCTTCATGTCGACGATGAAGAAGGTCAGGCCCTTGTGCTTGGGCACGGTCGGATCGGTGCGGGTGACCAGGATCGCCCAGTCGGACTGGTGCGCGCCCGAGGACCAGATCTTCTGGCCGTTTACCACCCACTCGTCGCCATCCTTCACGGCGCGGGTGCGCAGCGCCGCAAGGTCCGAGCCGCCGGCCGGCTCGGAGAACAGCTGGCACCAGATGACGTCGGCGCGGGCCATCGGCGGCAGGTGCGTCTTCTTCTGCTCCTCGGTGCCATGGACCATCAGCATGGGGCCGGTCATGCCCAGGCCGACCACCAGCATGGCCGCGGACGGCGGCGCGACCTTGGATTCCTCCTGCGACCAGATCACCGACTTGATCGGCGAAAGGCCCTGCCCCCCATATTCCTTCGGCCAGTTCAGGCACGCCCAGCCAGCGTCGTACTTGGTGCGCTGCCATTCCTTGCAGACTTCCTGCACATGGCCGGCGGCCATACGCTCGCGCCAGCCCACCGGCGCGTTCTTGGCCAGCCAGGCGCGCACTTCGGCGCGGAACTCGGCCTCCTCGGGCGTGTCGTTGAAATCCATGGTCCCGTTCCTTTTCGTCCATCGGCGAATGACAGCCAGCGTTATACGCGCTTGCCGGCGTCTGGTTCTGTCGGGGCGAAACGCTAGCACGCCCGGCGCGGAGGATGCAGTTGAAAAAAGCGTGCGTGAAGGCGGCTTTCAGCGCACGCCGCGAACCGCGACGGCCGTATCCACGAAATCGGTGAACAGGCCGTCGATGCCGAGCGCCAGGAACGCCTGCAGCTCGGCCCGGATATCGGCAAAGCCCTCTCCGATCCCGTCGTCGCGGAAGGTGTAGGGATGGACGACGAGGCCGAGCCTGTGCGCGCGCTTCACGTAGCCCGTATCCTGTCCCTGCTGATCGATCAGCAGCGCCTTGTAGGGGCCGACGCCGTCGGCGAAGGCCGACATCTGCTCGAGGGTGATGCTCTCCCCACCGGAGACCACGCCGACCAGCATGACCAGCGGGATGCGCGTGCGGTTGCGCAGGCCGCGCAGGAAATCCGGATCGAAGGACTGGATGAACACGGGCAGGCCGCCCGGCCCGAAACCGTAGCGGCCGAGCGCATTGAGCAGCGGCGCGGTGAAGTCGTGGCCCAGCGCGGCAAGCGCCGCCGGATCCTTGGCTTCCGGATAGACGCCGACCTGCGCGTCGCGCGCCAGCTCGAGGATTTCCTCGAATCGAGGGATCAGGAATTTCCCGTCATCGGCCTTGCCGCGGCCCGGGAAGACCTGACGGGCGCGCAGGGTGCGCAGCTCGGCGAAGGTGAAGTCCTCGGCGTACCAGTCGGCCTCGGCCTTGCCGGGCTTGACCGTCTTTCGGTCGGCGAATTCCGGGCGGTCGGCGACGTCGGTCGAATCGCCCAGCCAGCGGTCGTGCCGCGCGACCAGTACGCCGTCCGACGTGAACACGAGGTCCGGCTCGATGAAGTCGGCGCCCAGGTCGATGGCCTTCTCATAGGCCTCGATGGTGTGCTCGGGCAGATAGCCGCTGGCGCCGCGATGGGCGATGACGATGGGCATGCGGTCGGCCAGGGCGGATAGCGGCGCCATGACACAGCAGAACAGCAGGACGGCCAGCAGCCTCATCGTTTGCTCCTCAGGTTCATACGCACGGTAGGAGGCGATGGTGTCGGGAATGTTACAGGTTGGCCACGTACTCGTCGCGCACCGCCAGCGCGGTGTCGGCGAAGTCGGAAAAGACGCCGTCGATGCCCGCAGCAAAATAGGCGAGCATCTCTTCCCGCACATCCGCGAATCCCGGCCCAACGGCATCGTCGCGGAAGGTGTAGGGATGGACGACGAGGCCGAGCCTGTGCGCGCGCTTCACGTAGCCCGTATCCTGTCCCTGCTGATCGATCAGCAGCGCCTTGTAGGGGCCGA
>CAMBYA010000170.1 GCA_945872035.1 Rhizobium sp. Q54 | reverse complement strand
ATCTCCCGCCATCGTCTTCTCCCGTTGCAGTGCGCCCCGAGCCTAACCCAAGGATGGTTAAGGTCAAAAGAGGCAAAGGCGCATCAAATGCGGTGATCGCTCTTCCGGCGGGCACGCCAGAACGACAGCAGTGCCAAGGCAATCATGGCCAGACCTGCCAGCAGAGCGGCAACCCATACGAAGAATTTCCCGGCATTGAGGCTGAGCAGGTCCCAGCTATAGGGGATGCCGCCGAACGGCTCCATCGTCCGATAGACTTCCACGTAGACCGCAAGGCAGAGGGTGGCCAAGAGAATGCCGAAGCTCAGTAATAGCCATCGTGTCAGCATGATCGTTTCCGATACCGCTCCGCTCTGATCATCTTGAGTCGCGGACCGTCAACTATCAGCTTCCGCGCAGGGCGCCTTGCGGGCGAAGCCGCCGAACAGGTCGAGCAGGCGCTGGCGCCAGTGCTCGATGACGTCGTCCTGCTCGAGGATCGGACCGGTGCTGATCCGCGCCCACATGAAGCCGCCGAAGGCGCAGTAATCGGCATAGGCCGGCGCGTCGCCGCACAGGAACGGCTGTTCCTTCAGGGTCAGGCGCATGGGCTCCAGGCTGGCGCGTACCCGCTTGACGCTGCCGGACTCGCGAATCTGTTCCATGGTCATGCCGGTCCACTGGAAGCGGCTCTCGCGGTAATAGGGCTGATCGGCCTCGGGCGTCAGGTCGAAGGTCGGCGCGCAGCACAGCATGAACAGGCTGGACAGGAACTGGCTGTCGCACCAGTGGTTGAACACCCGCGCCAGCGCCCGGCCGCCATCGCCGCCAAACAGGCTGGGCCGGTCCGGATAGCGGTCCTCGAGATGACAGGCTATCCGCCAGGAATCGCTGACGACGGTGTCGCCGTCGACCAGCACCGGCACCCGGTCCTGGCCGGAGAACGCGAGCATCGCCTTGTCGCCATAGCCGATGGCGACGGTCTCGGGTGCGAAGCCCTTGTGGGCCAGCGCCATCTTCGCCCGCCAGACGAACGGGCTGACCGAGCGGCCTTCGTTGAGTACGAGTTCGTAGAGCTGCATGGCGCGAGATTAGCGCGGCCGGGCGTCTATTGCGCGGCGTATCCGACGTAGAGCCGCGTGCTGTATTCGAAATCGACCGTGCCATTTCGCGCGGTCTTGTCGAACAGCGCGCGCAAGGCCGCCATCATCGGCGCATGGTTCGGATGATCGGGCTTGGGTGCGTAGGACGACGACGACAGCCGGCCTTCGAGCCCACCGAAGTCCAGCACCTGCACATGGGGAAACGAGGCCTTGTGAAGGAAGCGCCCGCGGAACCACTCGGCCATGGCCGCGTCGTCAGCGTAACGCTCGGCGACCTCGCTGTAGTCGACGCCCCAGCACTTGAGTAACGCCTCGTAGCCTTCGAGAAAGGTCGATCCGGTCAGCAGCCGGCTGTTCCAGAACAGCGCGACCTTGCCGCCCGGCTTCAGGATGCGGCCGAACTCCCGGCTGGCTTTCTGTGGATCGAACCAGTGGAACGCCTGGGCGGCGATCACCAGGTCGACGCTCGCGCCGGCGAGGGTCGTCGCCTCGGCGGTGCCGGCCACGAAGCGGAAGCCGCGGACCGCGCCCAGCCATTTCATGGCCGCGTCCAGCATGGGCTGGTTGGGTTCTACGGCGATGACCGGGTGGCCGGCCTCGAGGAACAGCCTTGTCGAGATGCCGGTGCCCGCGCCGATGTCGGCCACCAGTGCGTCCGGCGCCACGCCGCAGGTGTTGTGCAGGAAGGACACGATCTCGGCCGGATAGGATGGGCGGTACCTGACGTAGTCGGCGACACGGTTGCTGAACCGGCTGGTGGAATCGCTGATCATCGGCGCACCTCTCCTTGTGCCGGAAAACCTAGGACGGCGGCGCTCAGTAATCCAGTTTGTAGCGGACCCTGAATTTCTGGTTGCCGGTGGTAGTCGCCTCGGTGCCGACGCTCAGGTGCTTGGTCAGGTCGATGTCGACCGAGGCGGACTGGGCGTCCTCCTCTTCCGTGGCGCTGCCGACCTCGATGTAGATGTTCTTGGTGATATACTTGCCGCCGCGGATCACTGGTTTGCCGGCATTGTTCTCGTCGGAGGCTCCGGGGCGGTCCAGGGTGCCGACGGTCAACCGGTCCAGGCTGAAGGCGCCGCGCAGCTTGCCGATCACGTCGAAGCCCGACCCGGACGACCCCAGCGAGGCGACGGCGGCGGCGAGCTGGGCGGCCTCGAACGCCGACAGGTTCTGCTTGCCCTGGCCGAACAGCACGCGGGAGATGATCTCGTCCTGCGGCATTTCCGGGTTGGACGACAGCTTGATCTGCGGGTTGGAGGCGCGCCCGGTAAGCCTGATCTCGGCGGTCAGCGAGGTGACCGAATAGACCGCGCGGGCGGTGATCACCGGATCGAGATCCGTGCCGCCCAGCAGTTCGATACGCGAGCCGTCCTGCAGCACGAATTTGCGGCCGGCGAAATCGAACTCGCCCTTTACCAGCTCGACGCGTCCCTGCATGGCGAGCTGATCGGTGGTGCCGCGCAGGCGGACCTGGCCGCGCCACTCCGAATCGAGGCCGCGGCCGCGGACGAAAACGCGGTTGTCTGCTGTCACATTGATGCGCAGCCCGGTCTTGAATGCCCTTTCCGACGGCTTGTCCGGCAGGCTGATCAGCCCGGGCGGCCGGTTCAGCTCGACCACGTAGAGCCTGACGAAGTCGTCGGACGCCTTGGCGTTGAGCGTGTACTCGGCATCGTTGAGAGTAGCCTCGCCCTTGAGCAGCGCGCCGTCCTTGTCCTGGGTGTACTGGATCTGGCCGGTGGCGCGCGCCGTCATGTCGCGCAGCTTCAGGATGCGCGCCTTGGTGAACTGGGCGGTGATGTCGGCCTGCATGCCGCCCGGCGCCAGCGGCTTGACCCAGCCCGACAGGACGATGGAGCCCTTGCTGCCATCGGTCGCACTGGTCGACGGAAGCTCCAGCAGACTGTCCTTGAGCACGAAACGCAGGTTGGCCGCCTCCAGTCTCGTGCCGGTGGACAGGTTGCGATAGGTCATGCCGGCGATGGCGAAGTTGCCGTTGAGCGTGGGATTGGCGATCGAGCCGGTAACCCGCGCGTCGACTGTCGCCCGGCCCCCCAGGATGTGCTCGTAAGCGCCGGTCAGCGGCCATAGATTGGCGAGCTCCGCGTTACCCTTGATTGTCATGGTCAGCGGTTTGTCGACCTCGACGGCAAGCGCGAACGGACCCTTGACGCCGCGCGCCACGGGCAGATCCAGCGTGAGATCCAGCTTTCGTTCGCCGCGGGTGTCGAGGTTTAGGCTACCCTTCACCCGGCCGTCCAAGAGAGATACGTTGCCCTTGATGTCGATCGGCCTGTGTTCGAGCGTGTCCTCGACGATCAGGTTGGCGATCTGCAGCTGGGCGGCGCCGCGTGGCACGCCGCCGGTGAAATCGATCTCGCCGTCGATGGTCAGCTTTCCGGCCACGTCCTGGCCCTGGACAAGTACCGACAGCGCCGCCAGGTCGAGATTCTTGCCGGAAATCCTGGCCGTGCTGCCGCTGTCGCGCAGGGTCGCCTGCAGTTCGAGCGGCGCGCCGTTGTAGCTCAGCCGGACAGGGCCGATGTCGGTGTGGCCATCGGCCATCACCGCCCTTGCCGGCGCCGACAGGGTGATCTTCTGGCCGGCGATGGTGCCGTCCAGGCTGTCGAGGGCGATGGTGTTGGGCGCGGCCAGCATCGCTCGGTCGGCGTGGCCCTTCAGCGTCAGGGAAAGTGGTCCCTCGAACTCGCCCTTCGCCGACGCGGCCAGCGCCAGTCCCGCGCCGCTGGGCGTGATCGTGGCGTCGAGGCTGGCCAGCGTGGCGCGGCCATAGACGATGTCCTTGCCATCGAGGGTGATCCGGCGCACGTCGAGCGCCTCGCCGATGGCGACGTCGCCCTTGAGCTGCGCGCTGGCGACGGTCACCGCCGCATCGCCGCCGGTCGAGAAGGACGCCTTGGCCACCGTCACATCGAAGCGCAGCCCCTGCGCGTCGCCTTCCGGATCGAGCGTCACGGTGCCGTTGACGGTTCCGGCCGCCGGCGTTCCCGCCAACGCGGTCAGCACCCCGCGCCCGGACAGGCGCAGGTCGAGCCTGCCGGCCATCGGCGCACCCAGGCTCGCGGCAGCCAGTTCTCCGGACAGGCTCGCTGACTTGCCCGTGAGTTCGATGGGATCGGACCGCCATGCCCCGTTTTCGTCGAACACGAACGGGATTGCCGCGGTCATCGGCTCGCCGTCCATGGCGAAGACGGCGTCAATCCGGCCGCGCGGCGCCGCGACGACGTCGGCTGCCTCGGCGGTCAATGTAAGGCCGGTGATCCTGACGCCGGACAGCGACGCCTGTGCCACCGCCGTGCGCAAGGTCACGTCGGGCGAGCCCGTGTCGCCGGTCAGAGTGCCCGCGATGGTGACCGGTCCCGCCGCCTTCAGCGCGCCGTCGCCGACGATGTCGGCGATGTTGGCGAAGCGCGCCTCATAGGCCGCGTCGATGGTCCCGCCGATCCGGCCCTTCAGGCTGGCCGTTACCTGCGCGCCCGCGACCGCGCCATCCAGCACGCCCTGGCCGCGGCCTGCCGGATCGTCGAGCACCAGCCGGAATGTCGGCGAGGGGCCCAGCAATGCCGACAGCCGCGCGTCGTCCATTTTCAGTCTCTTGCCCGCGCCTTTCGCCCTCACCATCAGCCGGCCGCTGTCGGGCCGCCATTCGAAGGTGCCGTCGGCATCGACGCCGCCGCGAACACCCGCGTCCACCCAGCGTCCCACATTGGCGATGGCGACGCTGGCCGAGCCCTTCACCGACAGCGGCGACAGGACCACGTCACCCTTGGCGGCGATGCGCGAGCCGTTGTCGGACAACTGCAGGTTGGCGATGGCGATGCGGCCCTTCGCCGGGTCGTAGCGTCCGTCCAGCACCCAGTCGGCGCGCAGGTTCCGCTCGCCCGCGTCGACACCCTCCAGCGCGCCCTTGCCGTCGAGGGCATAGACCATCGCCGCACCCGAGCCGGCCGCGGTCAGGCTGACGTCGCCCGACGCCTTGCGCGCGGCGAACCCGTCGCCCTTCAACTTGTCGATGGCGATGGCGGCCTTCACGTTGGGACCGTCGCCGGTCTGGGTCACGGCGCCGGCCAGCGATGCCGAGCCATAAGTCCAGCCGCCCAGCACCGGTTCGAACCAGGCGGCGTTGCTGGAGACGATCGAGAAGCGCGGCGACAGCATCGCCTGCCGGTCGGCCATGCTTCCGGCCAACCTTATCTCTGCACCCTCGTTGACGATGCTGGCGGTGTAGGCATCGGGCATGCCGTCCTTCAACCTGAGATCGAAGACCACGCGCGGCGCGCCGATCAGCGCCGTGGTCTCGTCCTTGGGCAGGAACGGACGGGGGTCGAGCATGCCCTCGATATGCAGCCGGTCGGTGACCGTGATGTCGAGCGCGGCAATGGACGTGTCGCCGCGCCTGCCGTCCAGCCGCCCGCGCCAGTTCTTCACCGAGCCCGACCCGCTCAGCGCGATTGAAATGTCGCCCTGCTCGCCCGGGAACAGGAATGCGCCCAGGCCCTGGCCCGCCTTGCTGACGAGCCTGCCGTCCAGCATCAGCCGGTCGTTGCCCGGATCATAGTCCACGGCGAGGCGGAAATACTCGCCCTGCGGGTCCTGCGGCGCGAGCGCAAGGCGCAGCTCGATGGCCGGATCGGTGGTCCAGCGGCCGGCGCCTACCAGGGTAAAGACCGTGGACGAGCCTTCGAATCGGACCTCGTCGATCTTCAGCCGGTCGAGCCGCACGTCGACCGGCAGCGTGGGCAGCCTGGTGGGCAGCGGC
>CAMBYA010000169.1 GCA_945872035.1 Rhizobium sp. Q54 | reverse complement strand
CCGACCGCCCCTGCCCTGGTCGATCATCATCCGCGCCGCCGCCCGGCAGCCATAGAACACGCCGTCGACGTTGATCGACCACAGCGTGCGCCACATCTCGTCGGTGATGCCGCGCACCGGGCCGCCGAACCCGGTATAGACGCCAGCGTTGTTGACCAGGATGTCCAGACCGCCCAGCTTCGCGGCCGTCTCGTCGAGCGCCGCCTCGAACGCGGCCCGGTCGCTGACGTCGAGGGTGATGGCATGGCCGCCGATCTCCTCAGAGGTGCGCCGCGCGCCGTCGCCGTCCACGTCACTGACGGCGACCCTGGCGCCAGCGGCGGCAAGCGCCCGGGCGATGCCCTGGCCGATGCCCATGGCGCCGCCGGTCACATGGGCGACCTTGCCCGAGAGGTCGATCCAGCTTTTCGGGTCGATGTTCATCATCTGTATCCTTCATGCACGGGAACGCGCGGCAGCTTCCACCACACCGCGTCGCAGGCGGCGGCGAGCTCGTCGCTCAGATCAAGGTTGGCGCCCTTGCGGGTCGCGTCGAGATGCTCGGGCCGGCTGGCGCCGACGATCGCCGAGGTGATGCCGGGCTGGTGCAGCACCCAGGCCACGGCGACGGTCGCCATCTCGTGCCCGGAGGCGCGGGCGGTTTCGCTCAGCGCCTCGACCACTTCCAGATGGCTGTCGTGCCAGTAGCGCTGCTGGTAGGTTTGCCCGGCGATGGGCAGGCTGAACCTGGTACCTGGGTCGGTGTTCTGGCCACGCCGGTAGCGGCCCGACAGCATGCCGCCGGCAATGGGATTGTAGACGATGACGCCCAGCCCCTTGTCGCGGCACAGTGGCAGCAACTCGGTCTCGATCTCGCGGTAGAGCATGTTGTAGCGCGGCTGCAGCGTGCGATACGCCTCGAGCCCCAGGCGCTCGCTGGTGTGCAGCGCCTCGGCCAGCCGCCACGCCGGATAGTTCGAGCAGCCGATGTAGCGGACCTTGCCGCTGCGCACCAGATCGTCGAACGCGCGCAAGGTCTCGTCGGCGGGCGTGAACTGGTCCAGCGAATGGGTCTGATAGAGGTCGATCACGTCGGTCTGCAGCCGGCGCAGGCTGTTCTCGACGGCGCGGGTGATGTTGTAGCGCGACAATCCGCCGTCGTTGACCGTCGGCCCCATGGGCGCGCGGCACTTGGTGGCGAGGAAGATGCGGTCGCGCACGCCGCGGTCCTTCATCCACCGGCCGATGATCTGTTCCGTCGTGCCGACGCGTTCCAGTCCGCCGCCGAGCGGATAGCCGTCCGCCGTATCGAAGAAGTCGATGCCGGACTCGTAGGCCTTGTCCATGATGGCGAACGAGGTGTCCTCGTCGCATTGCATGCCGAAGGTCATGGTGCCCAGGCACAGGGGCGGCACGCGGACGCCGGTCCTGCCGAGCGGACGCAGTTTCATAAGGTCCCTCCTCTCCCGTTGGACTGGGAGACTACTTCAGGATCGCGCCCGCGCGGTAGAGGGCATCGGCGCCAACGCGCCGTCATTCAGGCGGCGCCGAGATTGCCGGCGGCCGTATGGATCGCGGCGCGAATGCGCACATAGGTGGCGCAGCGGCAGATGTTGCCCTGCATCGCGGCGTCGATGTCGGCGTCGCTTGGCCTTGGCGTGTCGGTCAGCAGCGCCGTGGCGGACATGATCTGGCCCGACTGGCAATAGCCGCATTGCGGCACCTGATGCTCGATCCAGGCCGCCTGCAGCGCCTCGGCGACCTTGCCGCTCGTGCCCTCGATCGTGGTGATTTCGCTGCCCACGAGCGCCTTGATCGGTTGCTGGCACGAGCGCACCGCCATGCCGTCGACCAGTACGGTGCAGGCGCCGCATTGGGCGATGCCGCAACCATATTTGGTACCAGTCAGCTTCAGCGTGTCGCGCAGCGCCCAGAGCAAGGGCGTCGACGGATCGGCATCGACACTGCGCGTCGCGCCATTGATGTTGAGTTCAATCATGGATCACCCGGCCAGTTTGGTGGCGGCCGCGACAGCCGCAATCTCAGCGTCGATCTTTGCGCTCCCGCCCGGCCACGGCAATGGAATAGCGATGGTCGCATGCCCAAGCTCCGCGCACGGTGAGCGTGCGGATTTCCGCAGGCGGGATCAGTTGTTCTGGGCACCCTGCTCGATCCAGGCACGGATTGTCGCAATTTGCTCAATAGATAGAGGCGCGCCGCCCGTAGGCATCCGGTCGCCGGTGCCGCCGGCGGCGACATGGGTACCTTCCAGCTTGTGCACCAGGTAGCTCTCGTCGGGTTTGCCCGGTTCGACGCGGTTGAGCGCCGTTTCAGTGGCCTTGACACCGACCAGCGTGGCATGGGCGGCCTTGGGCGCGAGCTTCATGTTGCCCGGCTCCTGGCCGGTCAGGTGACACATCACGCAGCGGGACTTGAGTACCGGGACGATGTCCTTGGCGAAGCTGACGGGTTCGGCCGCACGGGCGGCCGATAGCGTGACAAACGCAATTGGCAGGGCGATGATCAGGTGCTTCACGACAGGTTTTCCTTCGGCTTCCGGCTGGGGCTGGCTCAGCGGCGATATAACCGATAATTCCGGGGGACGCCATGCACCGCAAGGAGAGCCGTTGCCCACGGGCGATCGCTTCCCGTTCCCGAGTCCGCGTGCTATACGCGTTACTGACTGGTATCTAAGGCCAATATCGGTGCGCCTGCGGGATTCGCGCCGGAACGACAAGAACATGCTGTCCTGGGTTGCGGTAGGAAAATGCCCCGTCAAGTCGATCACGATGCCCGCCGGCGGGAAGTCGCCGAAGTCGCCGCCCGCCTGATCGCCCAGGTCGGCGTCGAGCGCGTCACCGTGCGCGAACTGGCCAAGGCGGCCGGCTACAGCACCGCCATCGTCAGCCACTACTTCGCCGACAAGCGGCAATTGCTGCTGTTCACCTATCAGGCCGCCGCCCAGGCGGCGCAGGCGCGTGTCGACGCCGTGCTGAAGCCGGCGCCCGACGACCTGATCGGCAGCATCGAGGCGCTGCTGCCGCTGGACGAGGAACGGCACCGGGAATGGCAGGTGTGGCTGTCGTTCTGGGGCATGGCCATCGGCGACCCCGAATTCGCCGCCGAGCAGCGCCGGCGCGTGCTGGATACCCGCAAGCGGATCGAGAAGGTGCTGAGGGCCATGGCCGCGAACGGCAAGCTCCCGGCGGACTCCGACTTCGACCTGATCGCCCGCGAGCTGCTGACCATGATCAACGGCCTTGCGGTCCAGGCCGGCTTCGATCCCGCCGACTGGCCCGCCGAGCGCCAGCGCAAGGTGCTGCGCCAGTTCGTGGCGCCGATGGGCGTGAAGGGCTAAACGGGCCTCATAGCGGCCGCAGCAGGTAGCGCGCGATCCGGTCGTCCCGGATCTCGAACCAGACCATGAACGGCCTTTCGGTGCCGTCCTCGCCGCGCACGTAGCCGAGGATGGCGCCCTTGTTCCCCTCGATCACCATGTCGCGCACCTTGTGGCGGATGCGCGCCTCGGCGAGTTGCATCACCCGCGCCTCAAGGAACGCCTGCACCTCGGCGCGGCCGTGATTGGTCGACGGCTCGCCACTGACGAAGCCGTGATGGGGCCAGACCTGCGCGTGCGACCATTCCACGTCCTCGTGCAGCGCCGAGGCCGCTTTCACCATGTCGCCGGCGTCGATGCCGTCGTAATAGGTCGACTGCAACAGTTCGTAGGCGCGTTCCTTCATCGACATGCCGTTTTCCTTACTTCGAGATGATGACCTGGGCCGGATTGATCAGGCCGTATCTGGATTTGTTGGCCGTGAGGTCGAACGCCTCGGGGACCTTGTCGATGCCGTCGAGGATTTTCGTGATCATCGGCTTCAGGTCGACCCGGCCCGAGGCGACCAGGTTCACCGTCGACTCGAACAGGCGCCGGTCCAGCACCGACGGAAACAGGTAACGGATGCTGCGCTGGCGGAACACCGCATAGGGCAGGACCGCGGCGTCGCCGTCGAAGGCGATGCCGACCACCTTGCCGTTCTCGCGCAGCATCTCTGCGGCCTGGATCAGGGTCGTGTTGCCGGAAAGTCCCTGCTCGGGCGGACCGCCGGCGGTCTCGAACACCACGTCCGCGCCTTTGCCGCCGGTCAATTCGCGCACCACGGCGACAGGATCGTCGCGCGTCGCATTGATGGTGATGTCGGCGCCGACCTTGCGGGAAATCTCGAGCACGCCGTCGCGCCGCGCGACGCCGATGACGAGGCCCGCGCCCGCCGTCGCGGCGACCTGCAGGCAGGCCAGTCCCATGGAGCCCTGGCCGATCACCACGACCACGTCACCAAGGCTGATATCGGCGGCGTGGACGGCGGCGACCGCGTCGGTCAGCGGCTGGATCGCCGCTCCCTCGCTGTCGCTGACGTGGTCGGGCAGCGCCGCCAGCAGGCTTTCCGGGAACACGCCATATTCGGCCAAAGCGCCGGGGTAGTCGAAGCCGACGATGCCATCCGGATGGGAGCCGCGCGCCGCGACGCGCATGCCGGGCGTCAGCGTCGTGACGCCGTCGCCCACCTCGACGATCTCGGCGGAAAACTCATGGCCGAACACCTGCGCCGGGCCAGCCGCCATGGCCTTTTCGATCTTGCCAAACCCATAGGTCCTGGCGCCGCCCAGCAGCAGCGTCTCGGTGATGCTGGGCTGAACCATGCGGATCCGCGCCTTGACCCAGCCCGGCCGGACGACAGGTTCGGGCACATCGTCGAGGCGCATGTCGCCCCAGGCATATGTCCGCCATGCTTTCATCGGTACGCGCCTCCCCGCGCGTAACTGGAACATTGCCCGTTTCGGCATCGTTTGGCCAGATTGCGCAGCGGATCCGTGACCCAGCGCCGCATAAGAACATATTCTTGAAATCCACCGGAGGTAGAAGCCGGTCGGTTACGTTGAAGGGTGGACTTCCCGCGTGCGCGGGCTGAGGGTGTCGCGGGAAAAGAGGCTGAGGCTTGGCGCAGAAATCAGAATCGAAATGGCTCAGCCGTTCGCGCAGGAACGCGCTGCTGGTGCTGCTGGGCCTCGTCCTCGCAGCCCTTGCCATCTGGCTGTTCACCGGCGGGGATGAACCGGCCCGGGAACGGGGCCGCGGACGGCCGCCCGCGACCGTAGGCACGGCGAAGGCGGCACTGGCGGACATGCCGGTGACGCTGAGCCAGATAGGCACGGTCCAGCCGGTTGTGCAGGCCACCGTACGCACACAGCTCGCCGGCGTGCTGTTCAGCATCGATTTCCAGGAAGGCCAGACCGTGACCAAGGGTCAGCGGCTGGCGCAGATCGATCCACGGCCCTACCAGCTCGCCCTGTCCGAGGCCGAGGGCAACCTGGCGCGCGACCGGGCCCAGCTGAACGCAGCCCGCGTCGACCTGCAGCGCTACGAGACGCTGCTTAAGCAGGATTCGATCGCCGCCCAGCAGGTCGACACCCAGGCGGCGACCGTCAAGCAACTCGAAGGCACCGCGGAAGCAAACGAGGCGCTGGTGGGCAACGCGAGGCTCAACCTGTCCTATACGGCGATCACCGCCCCGGTCAGCGGCAAGGTAGGCCTGCGCCAGGCCGACATCGGCAACTACCTGACGCCGGGCGACGCCAACGGCATCGTCGTCATCACCCAGACCTCGCCGATCGACGTTTCCTTCGCCCTGCCGCAGGACAAGGTTCCAGCGGTGCAGGCCAGGCTGCGCGCAGGCGCCGCACTGCCGGTCACGGCCAGCGACCAGTATGCCGACAAGGTATTGGCGGAGGGCCTGTTCCTGACCTTCGACAACGTCAGCGACGCGGCGACCGGCACGGTGAAGGCCAAGGCGCGCTTCGCCAACGCCGAGGGCAGCCTGTTCCCCAACCAGTTCGTCAACG
>CAMBYA010000168.1 GCA_945872035.1 Rhizobium sp. Q54 | reverse complement strand
GGTGGACCTACGGCCTGATGGCGCTGGCGCTGGGCATCGGCGCGATCATCGTGGTCACGGCCTCCGACGACGGATTCAGCGAGGAAGACGCGCCGCCTGCGGCCCAGTGAGAATCCCGCGCGAACCGGATTCTGGCGTGTTGACAACCTCAGCCGCCGCCCATATGGTCCGCGCCTCAAATTCAGCCGCAACGCGGTCCGGAGCAGAACAATGAAGATCAAGAACTCTCTCAAGTCGCTGAAGGCGCGTCACCGCGACTGCCGCGTCATCCGCCGCAAGGGCCGCGTCTACGTCATCAACAAGACGCAGCGCCGCTACAAGGCGCGCCAGGGCTGATCCCAGCCTTAGGTGAAGGAATTCGAGGGCCGCGTCCGCAAGACGCGGCCCTTTCCTATTGGATTGGCCTCAATCGCTCTCGAGCACCCTGGCGATGCGCAGCACATTGGTGCGGCCCGGTGTGCCGAATGGCTCGCCGGCGGTGACGACGATGTAGTCGCCGGTGCTCGCGAAGCCCTGCTGCTTGGCGACCTGGCGGGCCTTGTCGACCATATCGCTGAAATTGTGGGCGTCCTCGCTGATGACGCTGTGCAGGCCCCAGCCCAGCGTGAGCCGCCGCGCCGTGTCTTGCCGGGGCGTCAGGGCCAGGATCGGCACCGCCGGGCGCTCGCGCGCCGCGCGCAGGGCGGTGGAGCCGGAACTGGTGTAGGTGACGATGGCCGCCGCGTTGATGGTCTGCGCCACCTGGCGCGCGGCGGTGGTGATGGCGTCGGCACTGGTCGGCTCCGGCGTCGGGCGCACCGAATCGATATAGGTCCGGTAATGGGGGTCCTGCTCGACCTTGACGCCGACCCGGTTCATCAGCTCGACCGCCGCGATCGGATGATCGCCCGCGGCGGATTCGGCCGAGAGCATCACCGCATCGGCGCCCTCGAACACCGCATTGGCCACGTCCGAGACCTCGGCGCGGGTCGGCACCGGCGACTTCACCATGGAATCCAGCATCTGGGTGGCGACCACCACCAGCTTGCCGCGCCGCCTTGCGGCGTCGATGATCGTCTTCTGTGCGCCCGGCACGTCCTCGAGCGGCATCTCCACACCCAGGTCGCCGCGCGCCACCATGACCGCATCGACGATGTCGGCGATGGCGGCTATGTCCTTCAGCGCCTGCGGCTTCTCGATCTTGGCCAACAGGCCAGCGCGGCCGGCGACCAGTTCGCGGGCGGCGGCCACGTCGGCGGCGGTCTGCACGAAGGACTGGGCGATCCAATCGACGCCGAGGTCCAGCGCGAACTCCAGGTCGCGCTTGTCCTTGTCGGTCAGCGGCGGCAGCGGCAGCACGGCCTCGGGCAGGTTGACGCCCTTGCGGTCGGACAACACGCCGCCGACCTCGACCTTGGTGACCGCCTCGTCGCCGTTGACCTCGAGGACAAGCAGCCGAATCCGGCCGTCGTCGAGCAGCAGCCGCTGCCCCGGCCGCAGCGCGGCGAAAATCTCGGGATGGGGCAGCTCGGCGCGCTCGTGGTCGCCATGCGTCGCCGTCCTGTCCAGCCGGAAGCGGGCGCCTTCGTGGAGCATGACCGGGCCGCCTGCAAACCCGCCAATGCGAAACTTGGGTCCCTGAAGGTCGGCAAGGATGCCGATCGGCCGGCCGACGGCCTCTTCGACCTCCCGAATCGCATTGTAGAGCGCCGCGATCTGGCCGTGATCGCCATGGCTCATGTTCAGCCGGAAGACGTCGGCGCCCGCGGCATGGAGCGCGCCGATCATCTCTGGCGTGTTGCTGGCCGGGCCAAGGGTGGCGATGATGCGGATGCTGCGTGAGCGGCGCATTGCGGCGATTTCCTCGTATTCCACCTGCGGGATTACGGATTAACATACCGGCGGCGACGGAACCATGAAGGAAAGCCTCGGAAGTCCCGCGCGCGATGAGGCCAACGGTCATGGGGGCGGCACTGAGGATCGCATATTTCATCATGGCGCACCGGAACGCCGAGCAGCTCGACGCGCTGATCGGGCTGGTGTCCAATCCCGCCGATACGATCCTCGTGCATGTGGACGCCAAGGCGGATGCGTCGGTCCACGACGTTGTCCGCCGCCGCCTTGGACAGTCCAATCTTCGCATCCTGCCGTCCCGCGGCATGTCCTGGGGCGGATGGAGCCTGGCGCAGGCCTTGCTCGATGCCTTCTGCGACCTGTGCACCGAGCAGCTGGACTGGGACTACCTCATTAACCTCAGCGGACAGGACATGCCGTTGCGGTCCGCCAGCGAGCTGCGCGACTTCCTGTCGCGGCACAACGGGGCCAATTTCATCGACTGCCGGCTGATCGCCGACTTGCCCCAGCCGCTGCGGGGCGTCGTGAAGCGCCGCTACCAGTGGCTCCGGATCGAACTGGCGCGGGGGCCGCAGCGGCTACCCGTGCCCATGGCGCCGATCCACCGCGGCCGCGTGAAATATTACGGCTCGCAATGGGGGATGCTGAGCCGTGCGTTCTGCGACTGGGCGGCCAAGGCCTCGCCCCGCGAAGCCGGCTACGCCACGCTGCCGATGACCTTCGCGCCCGACGAACTGGTGATGCAGCAGATGATCATGGCGAGCCCGTTCCGCGACACGCTGGTGAACGACAACAAGCGCTTCCTGAATTTTGGCGGCACCGCGCATCCGCGTGTGCTCAGGCTGGCCGACCTGGACGAGATGGACGATTCGGGCGCCCTGTTCGCCCGCAAGTTCGATCCCGCCGTCGATCCGGACGTCATCGCCGCGCTGAGCGCCCGGTTCGCGGGCTGAACCGGTCGCGCCTTGCAATCCGGGAACCAGCCGCTAAGTTCCGGCAGGATCGGAACAGACAATAGCAGGGAGCGTTTCATGGCCGATGTCGGCGGTATCGCGGCGGGTCAACTCAAGTCGCTGATCGAGCGGATCGAGCGTCTGGAGGAAGAGAAGAAGGGCCTCGCCGATGATATTCGCGACGTCTATGCCGAAGCGAAGGGCAACGGTTTCGACCCCAAGGTCATGCGCCAGGTGATTCGCCTGCGCAAGATGGAGCGGGGCGACCGCCAGGAACTGGAAGCCCTGCTGGACCTGTATATGAGCGCCATCGAGGGGTGACCATGGCCGAGCGCGCATTCGCCAATTCGGCGCTGCCCGAATGGGATCTGACGGACCTCTATCCCGGACCCGATTCCCCTGAGCTCAAGGCCGCGCTGGCCGAACTGGAGGCGCGGGCGACGGCGTTCGAGGCCGATTTCCAGGGCAAGATCGGCGGCCTGACCGGCGACAGGCTGGGCGAGGCGGTCGGCATATACGAACAGATCGAGGAACTGGCGGGCCGCATCGGCAGCTATGCGGGACTCTACTACGTCACCCGGCTCGACGACGCCGAGACGGCGCGGTTCAGCCAGGGCATCCAGGAACAGCTGACCGACATCAGCGCGCACCTGCTGTTCTTCACCCTCGAAATCAACCGCATCGAGGACACGGCGTTCGACGCGTTGATGGCCAGTCCGGTGCTCGCCCACTACCGGCCGTGGCTGGACGAGGTGCGACTGTTCCGCGACCATCAGCTGTCCGACGAGGCCGAGCACCTGCTGCACGACAAGTCCGTGGCGGGACGCTCGTCGTGGGCGCGGCTGTTCGACGAGACCATCGCCGGCCTGCGCTTCACCGTCGACGGCGAGAGCCTGACCGAGGAGCAGACCCTGAGCCTGCTGTCCGACAAGGATCCGGGCAAGCGCCGCCGCGCCGCCGAGGCGCTGACCGAGGTGTTCGGCAAGAATATCCGGCTGTTTGCGCTGGTGATGAACACGCTGGTCAAGGACAAGGAGGTCGAGGACCGCTGGCGGAAGTACCCAACGCCGGCCGCCTCGCGCCATCTCGCGAACCAGGTGGAGCCGGAGGTCGTCGACGCGCTGGTGAGCGCGGCCCGCGACGCCTATCCGCGGCTGTCGCACCGCTACTACACGCTCAAGGCCAAATGGATGGGCATGGAGCGGCTGAATTTCTGGGACCGCAACGCGCCGCTGCCCGAGCATGACGACGCGCACATCCCGTGGGAGCAGGCCACCTCGACGGTGATCGAGGCCTACCGCGCGTTCTCGCCCAGGCTGGCGGACGTGGCGCAGCCGTTCTTCGCCAACGCCTGGATCGACGCGCCGGTGAAGCCGGGCAAGCAGGGCGGCGCCTTCGCCCATCCGACGGTGCCGTCGGCGCACCCGTACCTGCTGCTGAACTACCAGGGCAAGACCCGCGACGTGACCACGCTGGCCCATGAGCTGGGCCACGGCGTGCATCAGGTGCTGGCCGGGCCGCGGGGCACGCTGATGTCGGGAACGCCGCTCACCCTGGCCGAGACCGCCAGCGTGTTCGGCGAGATGCTGACCTTCCAGGCCCTGCTTGGCCAGACGACGGACCCCGTGCAGCGCAAGGTGATGCTGGCGTCCAAGGTCGAGGACATGATCAACACGGTGGTGCGCCAGACCGCGTTCCACACCTTCGAGGAGAAGGTCCACGCCGAGCGCCGGACCGGCGAGCTGACACCGCAGCGGCTGGGCGAGATCTGGATGGGCGTGCAGGGCGATAGCCTGGGTCCGGCGATCGAGCTGACCGAGGCGTACCGCGACTACTGGTGCTACATCCCGCACTTCATCCACACGCCGTTCTATGTCTACGCCTACGCCTTCGGCGACTGCCTGGTGAACTCGCTCTATGCGGTGTACCAGCAGCAGCCCGCCGGCTTCGAGGACAAGTATCTGGACATGCTGCGCGCGGGCGGCACCAAGCGGCACAAGGAGCTGCTGGCGCCTTTCGGTCTCGACGCGTCGGACCCGTCGTTCTGGCAGAAGGGTTTGTCGGTGATTTCTGGTATGATCGACGAATTGGAATCGCTGTAGGAGCGAATCGTGGCCTGGGTTTCCACGAAGCGGATCGGACGGACGCTGCGGACCTGGTGGATGCGTTTCCACCAGTGTTACGTGCCCGTTTCCGCTTCGAATACCAAGCTTTACCGGGAAGACGCCAAGGCGGAATTCGAGGCCATGAACCGGTTGACGCCGATCCTGGCCGAAGCAGGCGCCGCCTATCTTGGACTGCTCGAACGCCAGGCATCGGACAGCGCGGCCGACAACGCCCTGATCGAGGCGGCGTCGACCGCGGGTGCCGCGTCGCGGGCGCTCAGGATCGTCCCCGCGCCGACGCTGCGCAGCGCCCAGCGCCAGGAGTACCTGTCCGGCGTGTTCTCCTATGCCGAGGCGCTGATCGCGGCCAACGAGCGCCAGATCATCATTTCGCGTCAGCTCCGCACGGCCCGGGCGAAGAAGGACCTGGCCGCCGAGCTGCTGCTCGCCGCCGCCCAGGATCAACTGCTGATCGACCTGCTGGCGCGCGAGAACGTGTTCCAGCACGCCGCGGCCGACGCGATCCGCACCGCCAACCCGCAATATTTCCTGACCCGGGCGCGGGCCGAGCTCAACACCGCCATGATCCATCTGCTGGAGCGGCCCGACACCGCCAGCCAGCCGCTGCCGCCGACCCGGCTGGCCGCGGCGCGCCGGTCCATCGACAAGGCCGAGGACCTGCTGCGCAAGGCGTCGGCGTCAGCACCGCGCTACTATGACTGGCTGCGCCGGCACGAGGATCCCAGCGGCCTTGCCAGTACGGCGCCCATGCGCACCGCCATGGGCGCGCTGAAAAAGGGCCTCGAGGAGAGCATCGCCACCGAGCGCGCGATCGCCTCCGGGGCGCGCGCCCTGGCCGACGCGGTGGATGGCGCCCCGTCGCTGGCGATGCGGCTGGGCCACGGCCCCCATCCCCATGCGACCATCGCCGGTCTGGTCGTCAGGCGGCTCGCGCCCGCGCAGTCCGTGCGGAAATCATAAAGTCACGTGCGCTT
>CAMBYA010000167.1 GCA_945872035.1 Rhizobium sp. Q54 | reverse complement strand
CGCGCGGCCGACATGAAGACCGTGGCCGAGATCGCCGCCGAGACCAAGGATCTGGCGGCGCGCGCGCGTGCCGGCAAGCTGAAGATGGACGAGATCCAGGGCGGCACGTTCTCGATCTCCAACATGGGCATGCTCGGCATCAAGAGCTTCGATGCCGTGATCAACCCGCCGCAGGGCGCCATCCTGGCGGTCGGCAAGGGCGAGGAGCGGATCATCGCGCGCAACGGCTCGCCGGCCGTGGCGACGATGATGACCGTCACCCTGTCCTGCGATCACCGGGCGATCGACGGCGCGTTGGGGGCGAAGTTCCTCGAGGTGTTCAAGGATCTGTGCGAGGAGCCGCTGGCCCTCGTGCTGTAAAACCCGCTGGAATGTCTTTTCGGCAGGAAAGGGCGCGGTTTCCGCGCCCTTTCCATTTCATGATGATGGTTGCCCCGGCCAGTCGCCGGGATTAGGTTGAGCCCGCTGTGCACACTCAGGAAACGGCAAAGGTCGGCACATGAGCAAGAACCCGCTGGAGAGCTACGGCGCATGGGTTGCGGAAACCCCTGACGCCTGGCCCGAGGATGCGCTCGACTGGGCGCACCGCGAGTTCGTCGACTTCATCGCCGTGATGGTCCCCGGTGCCGCCGAGCCGGCCAGCCAGTATGTGTTCAATGCCGTGCAGGACTGGGGGCAGGGTCCGTGCGCCGTCGCCGGACAGCGCAAGCGGTTGTCGGCGCCCTGGGCGGCGCTGGTCAACGGCACCGCCGGACACGCCCTCGATTTCGACGACAATTTCGATCCGCCAAAGGCGCACGCCACCACCGTGCTCGCCCCGGCGATCCTGGCGCTGGCCGAGCAGGAAAACCTGTCCGGCGCCGCCTGCATCGACGCCTACATCGTCGGTCTGCAGATCATGGGCCGGGTCGGGCAGGGCGTGAACCCCACCCACCGCAACCGCGGCTGGCATGCGACGGCGACCGTCGGTGTGATCGGCGCGGCGGCGGCCTGCGCCAGGCTGCTGAAGCTGGACGCGGCGACCTCGGCTTTCGCCCTGTCGGCGGCGACCAGCATGTCGGCGGGCTTCATGTCCCAGTTCGGCACCATGATGAAGCCGGTCCATGCCGGCCTCGCCGCCAAGGGCGGGATCATGGCGGCCAGCTTCGCCCAGGCCGGCGTCACCGCCGGCATGGAGACGCTCGACGGCCGTACCGGCATGAACAGGCTGATGGTCGGCCCCGACTACGAACAGCTCCGCGACACCATCACCCACGTCGAGCACGGCCAGAACCTGCGCTACGAGCTGGACAGCATCGGCGACCCGCTGCTGATCACCGAGCACAAGTTCCGGGTGAAGCGCTTCCCGACCTGCGGCGCCATCCACCGCGCCATGGACGGCATGCTCGACCTGCGCGCGCGGCACGGTTTCACTGCCGCCGACGTGACGTCAGTCGACCTCTACATGCCGCGCGTGCACTTCAACAACGTCATGTACACCGACCCGCAGGATCCGCTGCAGGCCAAGTTCTCGGCCGAATACGCGGTCGGCTGCGTGCTGGCGCGCGGCGACTGCACCCTGGCCGACTTCAGGCCCGACATGGTGATGCGCGACGACGTGCGCGGCCTGTTCCCGATCATCCACCGCCATCCGGTCGACAAGCTGGAAGGCGAGTTCCCCACCGAGGTCCACGTCACGCTGAAGGACGGCCGCCAGCTCAAGGCCGTCATCGACATGCCGCTGGGCAGCAAGAAGGCGCCGTTCTCTTGGGCGCAGTACTGGTCCAAGTTCGACGCCTGCTGCGACGGTTTCCTGTCGGAGCGCGAGACCCGCGACTTGCGCCAGGCGCTGGAGCGGATGCCGGCCCTTCCCACCATCGGCGACCTGATGCGCCACGTCGTCCTGCCCTTCGCCCAGGTCGCCTGACCCGGTTCCATCGTTCCCATCATCCCTTCAGCAGTCACGGAATTCATGTCGTCACGACCGCTCAACGAGTCCTTCCCGCCAGCCACCGTGCTGGTCATGGCCGCCAGCCGCCGGGGAGAGAACGATCCCGTCGCCGTGCTGCAGAACAAGTCCCATAAATGCCTCGTCGAGATCGACGGCCAGGTGATGCTCGAGCGCGTCGTCGAGGCGCTGATCGACAGCGGGTGCTTCAACCGCATCTACGTCTCGGTCGAGAGCGAGGACATTCTGCGCGCCACGCCGCGGATGACCGAGTGGCTGGCGGAAGGCCGCATGGCGTTCGTGCGCTCCAGCGGCAACCTGGCAGACAGCGTGCTGTCGGCGGTCGACGTGATCCCCAACCCGCTGCCGCTGATCATCCCTACGGGCGACAACGCGCTGCACACGCCGGAGTTGATCCGCGACTTCATGCGCGCCTTCTGGACCCGCGACGAGGATGTGTCGGTGGCGTTCACCCGCGACGACGTGGTGCTGCGCGATTACGGCAATTCGGGCCTTGCCTTCCACATGCTGAAGGATGGCGGCTATTCGGCCTGCAACCTATATGCCCTGCGCCGCGAGAAGTCGCTGTCGGCGGTGCGCGTGTTCGAAAGCGGCGGCCAGTTCGGCAAGCGCCACAAGCGCATCCTCAAGGCGTTCGGCATCACCCCGTTCATCGTCTACAAGCTGAAGCTGATGGGCCTGAACGGCCTGATCACCCTGATCGGCCGCAAGCTGCGCGTGACCATCGACCCGGTGCTGCTCGACTACCCGTTCGGCCCCATCGACGTCGACAACAAGAACTCCTTCGACATCACCGAAGAGACGCTGAAAAAGCGAAGAGGGGCGGTTTAAGGCTCGAACTTAGACGTCATCTCCGTGCACGCGGAGACCCAGTTCTTCTTAGAGAACCGGTGTCACGGCACGGCGATGTCGTCGTAGAGATCCCGTTATTGTGGATTGTGCTCTTCTATCAGCTGGAGCTTCCAACTGCGCCGCGCCCGACTGGCACAATCTGGCCTGGCTGTTCGGCAATCTGGCCGGCGCGCCACATTTCCGCCACGCAATCGCCGTCGGGCTGACGCTGTTCGCGGTGCCTTTGGCCTTCCTGGCGTGACGGCTGGCCCGCGCGACGCCGGGTTCCGGATCGAGCGCATGCTGGCGATCACGACGGCCCGCCAGCGGGTGGTGGCGTACCGGGTGCGGCGGTGCCTTACAGCCGCTGGTCGACCATGTCCTTGGGCAGCACCGACTTGACGTCGTAGAGCACCGAACCGGGCTTTCCGAGCGCTCGGATGCCGTGGGCGCCCATCTTCAGGAACTCCTCGTGGGCGACGGCGAGGATGATGCCGTCATACTTGCCGGTCTCCAGCGCCGCGACCGGGCGGATGCCGTATTCGTGCTCGCACTCGTCCGGGTTCACCCACGGGTCGTAGACGTCGACGGCGATGTCGAACTCGTGCAGGTGGCCGACGATGCTGGCGACCTTGGTGTTGCGCGCGTCCGGGCAGTTCTCCTTGAACGAGAAGCCCAGCACCAGCACCCGCAGGTCGTCCTTCAGCAGCCCGCGGCGGCCGAGCAGGCGCACGAACTGGTTGACCACGTATTTGCCGACCCGGTCGTTGATCCGGCGCCCGGCCAGGATCACCTCGGGATGGTGGCCGATCTCCTCGGCCTTGTGTGTCAAATAGTAGGGGTCAACCCCGATGCAGTGGCCGCCGACCAGGCCCGGGCGGAACGGCAGGAAGTTCCACTTGGTGCCGGCGGCCTCGAGCACGTCGAGCGTGTCGATGCCCAGCCGGTTGCAGATCATCGCCAGCTCGTTGACCAGGGCGATGTTGAGGTCGCGCTGGGTGTTCTCCATCACCTTGGCCGCCTCGGCGACGCGCATGGACGGCGCCTTGTGGGTGCCGGCGGTGATGATGGTGCGATACAGCGCGTCGACGAAGTCGGCCGCCTCCGGCGTCGAGCCCGAGGTGATCTTCTTGATGTCGGAGAGCTTCAGCTCCTTGTTGCCCGGGTTCAGCCGCTCCGGGCTGTAGCCGCAGAAGAAGTCGCGGTTGTACACAAGGCCCGAGACCTGCTCCAGCACCGGCACGCAGAACTCCTCGGTGCAGCCCGGATAGACGGTGGATTCATACACCACCACGTCGCCGCGCTTGAGCACCTGGCCGATGGCGCGGCTGGCGCCTTCCAGCGGCTTCAGGTCCGGATGGTTGTGGCTGTCGACCGGCGTCGGCACGGTGACGACGAACACGTTGCAGCTTTTGAGGTCCGACCATTCGCCGGTGAAGGTCAGGTGTTTCGCCCCGCGCAGTTCTTCCTCGGACGCTTCCAGCGTGCTGTCGTGGAAGTTCTTCAGCTCGCCGATGCGCTTGGTGTTGATGTCGACGCCCTGCACCGGATAGTGGGCGGCGAACGCCACCGCCACCGGCAATCCCACATAGCCGAGGCCGACGACGCCGATGCGCGCGTCCTCCAGCTTGAGCGGGAAGGCGTCCGGCGCGGTCTTGATGGCGGTCGAGCTCATGCGTGTTCCTAGCGCTGTGTGGCCAATTAACGTTGTGTCGTCTGGGTCGGCCAGTAGCCGGACAGGATGCGGTGACCGCGCTGGCCTTTCTCGACCTCCTCGATCACCCGCTTGCCGATGCCCGACAGGTTCTTGTCGTGCATGCGGTAGTAGAAGATGGGCTCGGCCAGGTGCTTGCCGTTCCAGCCATTGGCGACGATGCGCCGCCACTTGTGGTGCTTGGTGCCCTTGCGGATCGCCTCGTCATAGGGGCCGGCTTCCAGCACCGGTTTGGCGAGGCACATGGCCGGCTCGGGCACGAAGGAATACTCCTCCAGCATTTTGGCATCGAACGCGGTGGACTTGCCGCGGTCGAGGATCTCGCCGGTCTGAGACACCAGCATGCAGTCGGTGTAGATGAAGCCGATGGTCGGATCGGTCTTTCGCGCCTCGACCAGCTCGGTGATGGTGCGGCTGGCATATTCCGGCGTCAGCAGGTCGTCGGAATCCTGGATCATGAAGTACTCGCCGCGCACATGCGCCAGTGCACGGTTCAGCGCGCCCAGCTTGCCCACGTTCTCGGGCAACGCGATCAGCTTTGTGTCGAACAAATTGGTGACCTTCGACAGGGTTTCCGTCGCCACGGCCACCGAGTCATCGGTGCTGGCGTCGTCCACCACGATCAGCTCGATAGGCGCATAGGTCTGCGCCGCCACCGAGCGGATCGCCTCGTCGATGAACCGGCCGTAATTGTAGTTCGGCATGACCACGGTCAGCAGGTTCGCCGGAATCTCGGTTGTCATCGGTCTCTCCAGAGGCTGGACATAAAGTAGGCGCTCAGCGCTTTCAGGCGAAGCGGAATCGCTTCGCCGCCCGGAAAGCCGCGGCTAACAACGGATGAGTGCGCGTCATTCATGGCGCGCGCTCTATCCAGACGATTGTACAAAGAGGTTGTCGGGCGAGCGGTCGAGCTGCTGCATCAGCGCCGCGCATTCCCGGTCGATCATCGCCTTGTCCTCGGCCGAGATGGCCGACTGTTTCTCGGCGCTGTCCGAGGTGAACACGGTCTTGTCGCCGTCGTCCTTCGAGTGGAAGCGGAACTGCTCGACCATCAGCTCGAACTCGCCGTCGCCGGGCTCGAAATGCAGGCCCTGGCGCAGGATCACCGGGAAGCTCTCCGGGCTGATCGACGTGTAGTTGATGTGGCTGACCCGGCCGCCCGCATTCAGCGCCACGCGGAAATATTCGGCGAAGCAGATCGCCAGGTAGCGCTTCACGTCCATGTCGATGGTCTCGCGCCAGGGGAGCCCGGTCAGGAACCCGGCCTGCGGACGGCCCTTGGCCCACAGGATCGCCGTGGTCTCGCGCAGCACCGAGGCGATCACCTCCACCGCGTTCCGGTACAGGAACACGGCCGGCACCTCAGGGAACGCCTTGCTGATGAAGTCCAGGTAGA
>CAMBYA010000166.1 GCA_945872035.1 Rhizobium sp. Q54 | reverse complement strand
AAGATCTACGAGCAGGCCGGCGTCCGCGATTTCATCATCTGCCTGGGCTACAGGGGCGCACTGATCAAGGAATACTTCTTCAACTACGCGCTGCGCGAAAGCGACGTGACCATCGACCTGCGCTCGGGCCTCACCGTGCACCGGAACGAGGCCGAAGACTGGCGGATTACGCTGGTTGACACCGGTCTGGAAACGCAGACCGGCGGCCGGCTTGGCCGGATCCGCTCCTATCTGGGCGATGACGAACTGTTCTGCATGACCTATGGCGACGCCGTCGCCGACATCGACATCGCCGGCGAGATCGCCTTCCACCGCCGGCATGGCAAGCGGGCCACGGTCGCGGCGGTGACGCCGATCGCCCGCTTCGGCGCGCTGAACATCAAGGGCGACCGGGTCCAGCGCTTCGAGGAAAAGCCGAGCGGCGAGGGTGGCCTGATCAATGGCGGCTTCTTCGTGCTGGCGCCGAGCGTGCTCGACCTGATTACCGGCGACGGTACCTATTGGGAGCACGAACCGATGGAGACGCTGGCACGGCAGGGCGACCTGATGGCCTGGCGCCATGGCGGCTTCTGGCAGCCCATGGATACGCTGCGCGACCTGCGCCACCTGGAACAGCTCTGGGACAGCGGCGAGGCGCCCTGGCACACATGGCGGGACACGCCGTGAGCGCCTTCCCCCAGCCGTCGTTCTGGCGCGGGAAGCGGGTGCTGATCACCGGCCATACCGGCTTCAAGGGCGGATGGCTGTCGATGTGGCTGGACCGGCTGGGCGCCACGCTCGCCGGCTATGCCCTGGCGCCCGACACCGCCCCCAGCCTGTTCGCGCTGTGCGGGCTCGACGAGATCGTCGAGCACCATGTTGGCGACGTGCGGGACCTGGACGCGCTGTCCCGGGTGATGGCCGCGTTCCGGCCCGACATCGTGTTCCACCTGGCGGCCCAGCCGCTGGTGCGCGCGTCCTACGCCGATCCCGTCGGCACCTACGCCACCAACGTCATGGGGACGGTCAACCTGCTGGAGGCGGTGCGGCAGACGCCGAGCGTCGGCGTCGCCGTCGTGGTGACCAGCGACAAATGCTACGCCGAGGATCCCGAGCGCTTGCCCTACCGGGAAGGCGACAGCATGGGCGGGCGCGATCCCTACAGCAGCAGCAAGGGCGCCGCCGAACTGGTGACCGCGGCCTATGCCAATTCGTTCCTGATCGGCCGAGGCTGCGCCGTCGCCTCGGTCCGCGCGGGCAATGTGATCGGCGGCGGCGACTGGGCCATGGACCGGCTGGCCGCCGACATCATGCGCGGCCTTCTCGCGGGACAGGAACCGGTGCTGCGTAACCCGGACGCGATCCGCCCGTGGCAGCACGTCCTCGACCCGCTGCGCGGCTACCTGCTGGCCGCCGAGCATCTGGCGCGCACCCTTCCGGCCGCGCCGGCGGCGTGGAACTTCGGTCCCGACGCCGCGAGCGAGGTCACGGTCGGGCACGTCGCGGACATGCTGTGCCGTCTGTGGGGCGACGGCGCCAGGATCCGCGTCGCACAGCAGGCCGACGCCCCACACGAAGCCCCTGTGCTGCGGCTGAGGTCCGACAAGGCGCGCCGGGAACTGGACTGGGCGCCGGGCCTGGAGCTCGCGGAGGCTCTTTCGGAGACCGTCGCGTGGTTCCGGGCCTACCAGCGGGGCGAGGACATGCGTGCCGTCAGCCGCCGCCAGATCGACGTCCATTGCGGGCCGGCGATGGAGGCCGCGCAATGAGTACGAACCCCGACGGCATGACCGAGGCCGAGGCACTGCGCGAGGAGATCCTGCGCCTGGTGGCGCGTTATGCCGAGGTCGCGCACGCTCCCGCCAGTTTCGATCCGGACCGGTCGCCCGTTCCGGTGTCGGGCAAGGTCTACGGGGCCCCGGAGATGACATCGCTGGTCGACGCGGCGCTCGAGTTCTGGCTGACCACCGGCCGGTTCAACGACGCTTTCGAGGCCGGCCTGTGCAAGGCGCTGGGCGCGCGCTACGCGCTGAGCTGCAATTCGGGATCGTCCGCCAACCTGCTGGCGGTGACCGCCCTGACCAGCAGCATGATCGGCAAGGACGCGCTGAAGGCCGGCGACGAGGTGATCACCTGCGCCACCGGCTTCCCGACCACGGTGAATCCGATCCTGCAGAACGGCCTGGTGCCGGTGTTCGTCGACGTCGACATCCCCACCTACAACATCCGGCCCGACCGGATCGAGGCGGCGATCGGGCCCCGCACCCGCGCCATCGTGGTGGCGCACACGCTGGGCAATCCGTTCGACCTGGGCACCGTCATGGCGCTTGCCACGAAGTACAACCTCAGGGTCGTCGAGGATTGCTGCGACGCCTTCGGCGCCTCCTATGGCGGCAAGCCGGTCGGCAGCTTCGGCGATGTGGGCACCCTCAGCTTCTATCCGGCGCACCACATAACCACCGGCGAGGGCGGCGCGGTGTTCACCAACAGCAGCCACATGAAGCGGGCGCTGGAATCGATCCGCGACTGGGGCCGCGACTGCTGGTGCGCGCCGGGCGCCGACAACACCTGCAAGCAGCGCTTCGGCTGGCAACTCGGCAGCCTGCCGACCGGATACGACCACAAATATATCTACAGCAACCTGGGCTACAATCTGAAGATGACGGACCTGCAGGCGGCCGTGGGCCTGGCGCAGCTCGACCGGCTGGACGGCTTCGTCGCCGACCGGCGGCGCAACTTCGCCCGGCTTTGGCAGGCGCTGGCGCCGCTGCAGGATGTGCTGATCCTGCCCGAGGCGACGCCCAATTCCGACCCATCCTGGTTCGGATTTCCGATCACCGTGCGGCCCGGAGCAGCCATAAGCCGCGACGGACTGGTCGCCGGCCTCAACGCCGCGAGGATCGCCACCCGCAATCTGTTTGGCGGCAACCTGACCCGCCAGCCTTACATGGCCGGCCGCGACTATCGGGTTGCCGGCGATCTTTCCGCCAGCGACCAGGTGATGAACGACACGTTCTGGATCGGGGTCTATCCGGGGTTGGGCGACGGGCATATCGACTACATGGCCCAGCGGATCGCCGGGCTGTGCCGGACGTGACCGATCCCTCAGGGCGATGGTCCAGGCGGAGCGCACTTGGCCGCCGGCTTTTGGCGCCGCTGCTCGCGGCCGCCGTGTTCGGCGCCATGTGGCTGCTCTTCCTGCTCGGATACCGCGATCTCTACTATGCCATCTATCTCTGGTGGGGCTTCTTCCCGTTTCCGGACCCGTTCATGGATACGGCGGCCGTCCTGATGGCCATCGACTGCCACCGCGCGGGGGTCGACATCTGGCACGCCAATCCCTGCATGAATGGTGGCTGGTACACCTATTCTCCCTTTCTGCTGCGCACGGCCGCGCTGCCGCTCGGTCAGGAGATTACGATCCCCGTCGGCATGGGCCTGGTGGTTCTATTCCTGTTGTCGCAGCTGGTGCTTCCGGCCAGCCAGGACTGGAAGGAAGTGGGGATTCGCAGCGTCGCCCTCCTGTCCGCCGCGACCGCCTTCGCGGTCGAACGGGCCAACCTGGACATCGCGATCTATGCCCTGGCGGTCGGCGGAGTCTGGCTGCTGCAGCGGACAAGCCTGCGCTGGGTGGGCTACGGCACGTTCGTTCTCGCCGCGCTCGCCAAATTCTATCCCGCCACGCTGCTCATCCTTGCCGCGCGCGAGCGGACGCGGACCGCGATGATCGTGGGCGCGATCGGAACGATGATCCTTGTCCTGCCCGTCATTCTCTTCGCCGGGGAAATGCGGACAGCCCTGAACGTCACGCCGGTAGGCTGGCCGTTCAGCAACATGTTCGGCGCACTCAATATCCCTTACGGCATCTTCGTCATCCCGGCCCTGACCGTCACGGACAATCTCGATACCCAGGTTTTGCGCACCTCTCTCCCCTGGCAGGCCAAAGCCCTGCTGGCCGCCCTCGTTGCCCTGACCGGGTACGTTGCGAACCGACATCTGGGCCGGGATCGGGCGGCCCTGCCGGCGCTGAGCGGCACCCATGTCGCCTATCTGATCGCGGGGGCCGTGATCGTCACCGGATGCTTCTTCGCGGCGCAGAACATCGCCTATCGCGCCATCTTCCTGTTAATGACGTTGCCCGGGCTGTATCTGCTGACGGCAAGCGATAGATCCGGCCCGGGACGCTACGGGTCGCTGATTGCCGCCGTGCTGTTCGTCATGTGGCAGGAGTTTCCACGGCGCCTGCTGGAGCGCCTCGCCGAGGACAGTTCGTTCGGGTTTGGTCCCTACATGGTGTTCTGGGCGGTACGCGAACTGATCTGGTGGTGGCTGGTGGCTCGGCTGATCAGCCTGGTGGCAGCGTTCCTGTTGGACAGCCCGGCGCTTGAGCCTCTGGGCCGCCTGGTCGACCGGCACCTTCCCCGCCTTCGAAAGCCGGACAACGCAGGAGGCAGCGCGGCGCCATGACTTATTCGCGCGCGCCAGCAACCGTCCTGTTCCGGTTCGTCGACACCGGCGATCGCACAGTGGCCTGTTGCCTGTCATGACTGCCACCCCGTCCGGAACGCCGGAAACACGCCGCATGAAGGCCCTGGCCTTCCGCTTCGGCCCGACCGCGACGGGGATGCTCGTCCTCGCCGGCATGGTCCTGGTGTTCCGCTTCGGCGACCAGAGCCTCTATTTCGGCATCCTGGAAGGCTGGGGCATCCTGCCCTATGAGCGCCCCTTCCTCGATACGGAATCGGTGTTGCGGGCGATCGACTGCTGGGGGCGCGGCTACGACGTATGGAACCCGACGCCGTGCATGAATGGCGGCTGGTACAGCTACTCGCCCGTGCTGCTGCGCGCATCGGCATTCGGCATCGGCGCCGATGACCGGCCGGCCTTCGGCTCTTTTTTCGTCCTCGTCTTCCTGCTGTCGTTGGCGGCGTTGCCGCCTTCCCGGTCCTGGGGAGAACTCGGCGCCCGCTGCCTGGCGGTGCTGTCGGCGGCGACGGTGTTCGCGGTCGAGCGGGCGAACCTGGACATCGCCATATTCCTGCTCGCACTCGCGGGCGTCTGCCTTGTAACGCGCCGGGACGCGTGGCGCCATCTGGGCTACGGCGTCTTCATCGTGGCGGCGATATTGAAGTTCTATCCCGCCGTGCTGCTGCTGCTGTCCCTGCGCGAAAGACCGCGCGTTGTCGCCCTGATCGGCCTAGTCGCGGTTGCCACGGCCGCAATCCTGTTGTTTCCCTCCGACGGCGGCGCGGGTGACGCGCTGAAACTGGCGCCGGTAGGCTCGCCCTATTCGGACATGTTCAGCGCCACCAACCTGCCGCTCGGACTGATCGTGCTGCCGGCGGCGCCGGCGGGCGTGCCATGGGACGAGGTGCTGCGGCAGCCGCTTCCCTTCGCCGCCAGGGCGATGCTCGCCGCGCTGATCCTGATCGCCGCAATGGTCGCCTGGCGTAACGCACGGCGTGATCTGGTCCACTGGAATGTCTTCACACCGGTCGAGGCGTCACTGCTGGTCGCCGGCGCGGCGCTGATCGTCGGCTGTTTCCTGGCCACGCAGAACATCGCCTACCGGGGCATCTTCCTGCTGTTCACCCTGCCCGGCCTGTTCGCCCTGGCACGCGCCGGAGGAGAACGACGCCGGTCCTACGCGATGCTGGTCGCGGGCGTGCTGTTCTTCATGTGGGAGGAATTCTTTCACCATGCCGCCACCGGACTGGAGCCCGCGATGGCGAGCATGATCTCACCCGAAGCCTTAAAGTTGGGTTTCTGGCTGCTCCGCGAGGCGGTCTGGTGGTGGGTGGTCGCCCGCCTCGCCGCACTGCTCGGCGTTTTCGTTGTGACGAGCGAGGCGTTCACCGCCATTCGGCGCCTTGTGCTTGGGAAACACTGAGTCGCAGCCGTCATTCCGTCGGCGCAATCT
>CAMBYA010000165.1 GCA_945872035.1 Rhizobium sp. Q54 | reverse complement strand
TGACATAGAGATTGCAGTATGGCCGCAATGGGGCGTTAGCGGCCCGGCTGCTTAACCAGCCAGGTGTGCCGCTAACCCCATCGGTTGCCGGGATGTAGTCATTTGTGCGTCAGTTTGGCGGGATCACGATACCCCCCCCCGCGCATGCGGGGATGACGGCATATCTTAGATCACGCCCTTGTCCTTCAGCGCCGCCATCTCCTCGTCGGTCAACCCCAGCAAGCCCTGGAACACGCTCTCATTATCCGACGCCAGCGGCTTGCCGGCCCAGTCGATGGCGCCGGGCGTGCCCGTCAGCCTCGGCATGACATTGGCCATGGCCATGTCGCCGATCCTCGTGGACACCATGGCGATGTTCCCCCGCGCGGCGTATTGCGGGTCGTCGAAGATCTCGTCGATGGCATAGACCGGGCCGCACGGCACCTGGGCGTCGGCACATTGCCCCAGCACCCCGGCGCGGTCCATGGATACGGTCCACGCGCCGACCATCGTGTCGACCGCGGCGCGGGCGGCCTCGCGTTTGGCGATGGTGCCGTAGACGCCGTCTCCCGCCAGTTCGGGGCGGCCCATCAGCCGGGCGAGGCGCTCGAAGATCTTGTCGTTGGTGCAGGCGATGGCGACCCAGCCTCCGTCCCGCGTCGGATAATGGCTGTGCGGCACCGCGTTGACCGTGCCCGCGCCCATGCGCTGGCGCACGAAGCCGCCCTGCTGGTAGGCGGGCGCCAGCTCGTCGAGGATGCGGAAGATGCTTTCATAGAGGCCGATGTCGACCACCTGGCCGACACCGCTCCTGTCGCGCGCCCGCAGCGCCAGCAGCACGCCGATCACGCCGTACATGCCCGACATGTAGTCGGCCAGCGTCGCCGAGCCCGGCGTCACCGGCTCGCGGTCCGGATGGCCGGCGAGGAACGAGATGCCGCCGAACGCATTGGCGATGCGCCCGAATCCCGGCAGACCGCGCATCGGCCCGGTCTGGCCATAGGCGGAGACGCGCAGCATCACCAGCGCCGGGTTCTCGGCGGACAGAACATCCCAGCCCAGGCCCCAGCCTTCCAGCGTGCCGGGCTGGAAGTTCTCGCACAGCACGTCGGCCTCGCGCACCAGGCGCTTCAGCAGCGCGGCGCCGTCCGGCGTGCGCAGGTCCAGCGTCACCGGCTTCTTGTTGCGGCTCTCGCTCAGCCACACCAGCGAATCGCCGCAGTCGGTCGGCGTGCCGAAGCGGCGCAGCGGGTCGCCGATGGTCGGCAGCTCCACCTTGATCACCTCGGCGCCGAACTCGGCCATCAGGGTGGCGCAGTAGGGCGCGGCAATGAAGGTGGCCAGGTCCAGCACGCGGACGCCGGCAAGCGGGCGGGGATCGGAAGACTCGAACATGGGCAACTCGCGGAATGGAATGTCGCGGCGGGAATACACCGGGCGTGCAAGATTTCATACCATCGCCGCGCGTGCCGGGACATGATCGGCGATCATTCGGGAAGGGGAGAACAATGGATCTGGGGATCGCGGGCCGCAAGGCCATCATCAATGGCGGCAGCGCCGGCATGGGCAAGGGCAGCGCCAGGGCGCTGGCGAAGGAGGGTGTCGACATCTGGCTGGTGGCGCGCGGCGAGGAGCGGCTCCATGCCGCCGCCGCCGAGATCGCCCGCGAGACCAACGCCCGGGTGACGCCGGTCGTTGCCGACCACAGCACGGTGGCGGGACGGGGCAGGATTCTCGACGCCTGCCCGGAGCCCGACATCCTGGTGATGACCTGCGCGCCGCCCGCCCAGACCGGCGACTACCGCTCCGTGTCGGTGGACGACTGGAACGACACCTTCGCGACAACCCTGCTCAGCCCCATCGAGATGATGCGGGCGACCATCGACGGCATGGTCGAGCGCAAGTTCGGGCGCATCGTCAACATCGCCACCGGCGCGGCCAAGTATCCGGCGGAAATCCGCCTGCTGTCGGGCGCGCCGCGCGCCGCGCTGGTCAACTACACGGTCGCCGTGTCGAAGCGGGTCGCCAGGCACAACGTGATCATCAACAATCTGCTGCCCGGCATGTTCCACACCGCGACCATCCACGACCGCATGACCGAACGGGCGAAGGAGAACGGCACGTCCTATGACGAGGAGGTGCAGAAATTCGTCCGCGACTGGCGTATCCCGGCCGGCAAGTTCGGCGACCCGGACGATTTGGGCGCGTTCTGCGCCATGTTCTGCAGCAAATACGCCAGCTTCACCGTGGGCCAGAGCCTGGTGATCGATGGCGGGCTGATCAACTCCACGTTCTGACCATGCCGGAAACCAGCCCGATCGCCGACGCCGCCGCCTCGCTCGAGCGGCGCGTCGCCGCGACCATCGCCGACATGCGCGGACGGCGCGGCCTCGGCCAGGGCGACCTGGCCGCGCTGCTGGGCGTGCCGGCGGACCGCATCGCCCGGCTCGAGAGCGGCGAGGCGGGACAGGCGGCAAGCCTGGCGCTGCTTGGCGAGATCGCCCAGCGCCTGGATTTCCATGTCACGCTGGATCTGCATGACCGGCAACAGCCCGCCATCGCGCCCGACGAGCACCGCGACGCCCTCGGCGAGGTGTCCTCCGTGGCGATCCTGTCCTCCGTGACCCTGACCGGGACGCTCGACATAGGGACGCCGACGATCGCGTTTCCGGCCGACGACATGGCCCCCGCGCTGCCGGATGAACCCGGCCAGACTTTCGTGCTGGATGATTCCGCGGCCGGCATCGCATCTCCCAGGCCCAAGGATGACACGTTCTCGCCCGGCGGCGACGGGGATGGGTTCGGCGACGGGATGAGCAGCTAGCGCCGGGGCGTTCCCGACCCCGCCAGCGCGTAGAGGCCCTGGTTGCCGCGGTGCCAGCTGGCGGTCAGCTTGAAGCGGTCGATGCGCCAGCCGTCCGGTGTCCGTTTCAGCCCGAAATTGTAGAAACCGCCCAGCGTCACGCTGCCGTCGCCCTGGTCGTTCGCCCGGAAGTGCTCGGCCTGGACCGAGGCGGTTACCGTCGCCCGGTCGCCCGCGATGTCGAACACGAAATTGCTCAGCAGGTGCTGGGTGGCGTCGAAGCCGCGCAGGAACGGCTCGATGCCGGCCGCCCAGTCCGCCGCCTTCACGGTGACCGGCGCCTGGCCGTTGAACGCCGACAGGTCGTACTCGCACGCCTCGGCGAAGGCCGAGCGGTAGAGCGCCATGTCGATGGTGTCGACGGCGGTGGCGAATTTCAGCACCGTGTCGCGCAGGTCCTCGCGGTCCCTCAGGGCGTGCAGATCGGTCATTCCGTTACCTTTTTCACCCTCGGGCGCCGCGGCGCTTGCCCCGAGTCTGTCAGAATGGCACCTTGCCTCAAACCGGCATCGTGTTTCGAGGGGAAATACCGGCCAGGATGACCATCGATATCTTCCTGCAGCAACTGGTCAACGGGCTCACGCTCGGCGCCTTCTATGGCCTGATCGCCCTCGGCTACACGATGGTGTACGGCATCATCGGCATGATCAACTTCGCCCATGGCGACGTCTACATGATCGGCGCGTTCGTCGCGCTGATCGGCTTCGTGGTGCTGTCGACCGTCGGTATCGTCTCGGTGCCCCTCGCCATCCTGGTCGTGCTGATCATGGCCATGTTCTTTACCGCCTGCTACGGCTGGGCGGTCGAGCGAATAGCCTACAGGCCCTTGCGGGGATCGCCGCGGCTGGCGCCGCTGATCTCGGCCATCGGCATGTCGATCGTGCTGCAGAACTACGTGCAGATCGCCCAGGGCGCGCGCACCAAGTCGATCCAGCCCATCGTCCACGGGCAGTACAGCTTCGAGGTCGGACCCGGCGCGCATGTCACCGTCAGCCTGCTGCAGATCGTCATCATCGTGCTGACCGTGGTGCTGATGGCGGGCTTCACCTGGGTGATCCGCAGCACCTCGCTGGGCCGCGCCCAGCGCGCCACCGAGCAGGACGCCACCATGGCCGCGCTCCTTGGCGTCAACGTCAACCGGACGATCTCGATCACCTTCGTCATCGGCGCGTCGCTGGCGGCGGTCGCCGGCATGATGGCGACGCTGTATTACGGCGTCATCGACTTCTATATCGGCTTCATCGCCGGCATCAAGGCGTTCACCGCAGCCGTTCTGGGCGGCATCGGCTCGCTGCCCGGCGCCATGCTGGGCGGGCTGATCATCGGCCTGATCGAATCCTTCTGGCCGGTGTTCTTCGACCTCGCCTACCGTGACGTGGCGGTGTTCGGCGTGCTGATCCTGGTGCTGATCTTCCGTCCCACCGGCCTGCTCGGCCGCCCCGAGATCGAGAAGGTCTGATGGCGGCAGCCGCGCGCCAGCTGCCGCCGACTGTCGCCATGCTGCGCGATGCCGCGCTGGCCGCCGTCGTCGCGGCGCTGCTCGCCGTGCCGCTGCTCGGCGTCCGGCTGGTCGACAACGCCGCCGGGCTGACCCTCGACAACCGGCTTCCGCTGGTCCTCTATGCGGCGGCCGCGGTGTTTGTGGGCAGGCTGCTCCTGCAGCTAACCGCCGTCCGCCCAATCGTTTTGGGCATCATGTCTGCTGCTGCGGCAGTACTGCTATTGTCTCTAAGGATAGTGGACTCGCTTTATAATCTGGGTATAAATCCATTCATTATCTGGGTTCCACTTTCTGCAACGACTATTCTTGCTATCGCTATTTTTAGTGCAGGGATACGGAGGCGAGTTACCCACTGGTTCCGCAAGGTACTTCCCATTAATCCATTGATACTGCTTGGCTGGATGCTGGTGGTCGCGGCGCTGCTGCTGCCGTGGATGCCGTTCGCCGAGCGCAGCCTGATCGACAAGCTCACCCTCATCCTGATCTATGTGATGCTGGGCTGGGGCCTCAACATCGTGGTCGGGCTGGCCGGTCTGCTCGACCTGGGCTACGTGGCGTTCTATGCCATCGGCGCCTATGCCTACGCGCTGTTCTCGATGCATTTCGGCCTGTCGTTCTGGATCTGCCTGCCGCTGGCCGGCCTGATGGCGGCGCTGTTCGGCATCGCGCTCGGCTTTCCGGTGCTGCGGCTGCGCGGCGACTACCTGGCCATCGTCACCCTGGGCTTCGGCGAGATCATCCGCGTCGTCCTGCTGAACTGGCAGGCGGTGACCAACGGTCCCAACGGCATCACCGGCATCGAGCGGCCCACCCTGTTCGGCCTCAGCTTCTCGCGCTCGGCGGACGGGCCGACCTTCGCCGACTTCTTCGGTATCGAGTACTCGCCGGTGCAGCGGGTGTATTTCCTCTACTACCTGATCCTGGCGCTTGCCCTGCTGACCACCGCGTTCGCCCAGCGCATCCGCCGCCTGCCGACGGGGCGCGCCTGGGAGGCGCTGCGCGAGGACGAGATCGCCTGCCGCAGCCTCGGCATGAACCCGGTCACGGTGAAGCTGTCGGCCTTCGCCATCGGCGCGTCCTTCGCCGGCCTCGCCGGCTCGTTCTTCGCCACGCGGCAGGGATTCATCAGCCCGGAGAGCTTCAGCTTCATCGAATCCGCCACCATCCTCGCCATCGTCGTCCTCGGCGGCATGGGCAGCCAGATCGGCATCGTGCTGGCCGCCGTGCTGCTGGTCGGCCTGCCCGAATGGTTCCGCGACCTGTCCGAGTACCGCATGCTGGTCTTCGGCGGCGCCATGGTGGTGATCATGCTGTGGCGGCCGCAAGGATTGCTGTCGCGGCGCGAGCCGACCATCCTGCTCGACCCGAAACCGGCAAGCGCCGAGGCGACGGTCCCATGAGCGAGCCTGCCGCGACGCTGCTCCAGGTCGATCACCTGACCATGCGGTTCGGCGGCATTACCGCCATCAGCGACCTGTCGTTCACCGCGAAACGTGGCGACATCACGGCGATCATCGGGCCAAACGGCGCCGGCAAGACCACCGTGTTCAACTGCCTGACCGGTTTCTACCAGCCGACGGTGGGCCGGCTCGAGCTG